>NZ_JALHBH010000117.1:0-284213 GCF_022836805.1 Pseudomonas sp. RGM 3321 | reverse complement strand
AGCGCCTGCACTCGACGCTGCATTACGTAAGTCCGATGCAATACGAGCAGAACTGGCAAAGGCAACAACCCTAGATACTCGACCCCGACGCCGGGTTAAGGGATACGTTTCTCGGGGGCAAGGTCAGCCTTCTGAAATCTTGCTACCCACTGACCCCCTCGATCCACGACTGCGAAGCCCAATAGCTCCTGAGCCTTTGCAGTCATATCATCAAAGTCTGCTAGGAGTCGCTCGAAGGCCAGGTCATTCCCGCAGTCCAATATCACTCGGTTGACTGCAATCCAGCCACTTGACCCGCCTGATCCGCTTTGCTCAATCACGCGGCTATAGTCGCTGGCCAGGGTCATTGCAAGGGTTAAGTTGGATCGTCGTACTGCTGCTTGCCTGAGCTTCCAAGGGGAATTCCGGAGCAGGTCGTATAGGCGGTCGGAGCCCCAGATCGGGACTCCGGGGGCGCAGGCCAAAGCTGTAGCGATTGCATCATCCCAGCTGATCTTGCCGACTGTTGCCATCTGCTCTAACCAGTCCACCCATTCTGAGGTTCCTTTCCCTGCGATGGACTCCAGCAGATAGCTTGTGCCTGGGGATCCAGCCCACTCGGCAATGACACCTCTCAGTGGAAAAAGAACCGCAGGCTCGAAAGCATCTATCCAATCTCTCCCTGTAGCGCGATGCACATAGAGCTCACTGAGAATCTGTAGTGCATGGGACAGGTATTTAGGGTTCTGGCTCATCAAGCTCGCGAGGGCCGCTCTTGCCCGAACCGCCAAGCGGGGATCAGCCAAACCCGATTCCAACGCTTCGGAAAAAACCTTATGTGACCCTACTTCTGCAATCAATTTGGCTGCAAGCAGCCAGTCGAATTCGACAGTATCCTCAACGAGGGCAGGGCGGACGGGTTCGCCGGACTGTAGGGCAAGGGTGTAGCTTTCACGGGTGGACAATCGCGTGATTGCGTCTTTGGTGCATGCGCCTTGTAAAAGCCCGCGTCCGCACAGCCAACTCCAATACAGGTCATGCACGGGTACTGCCTGGCCAGCGCGATTGGTGATCGACCCTAGAGATTCGAATAAGCGCATGGGTTCAGGCACATTCAGTTCATCAGCATGCCTGCGAAGCTGCGAGATGAGTCGACCGTAGGATCTCTCCCCTGACGCCGTGATCGTTGCTACTGCCCGGCTGAGAGCGTCGCTGAATTTCTCAGGCATATTGCGCGTCAAGCGCGCATGGAAGTCCTGCAGCAGCGCGCCTGCGGATCCTTCATTTTTCCCTGACAGAAGGAACAGGGAGAGCATCAGAGGCAAGCGCAACAGATCAAGGAGGCTTTCAGGTATTTCGGGTGAGCCGGGTCGAGCCCGTGCGACTGCACTGGATACAGCGTTGAGAGGGAGGGACTCAAGTTTCCAAATTTTGAAGGCCGAATCGCTGGCGTCCGAATGCCGAGCATTGGCGATGACACTTGCCTCTTGCAGCACCCGTAGCGCCTTGGATTTTTCACGAATGTGTTCACCGGTAGCAAATTCCGACCACCCGTCAATACATACGCATATCCTGGAGTCACGCAAAATCTTTTCTGGAGACAGCTCTGGGGAGATATCTGAAATGATGCCCCTAACCTGGCTCCACGTGGTGAGGCCACCGATGGGAAGAAATAATGGGATTAGCCCTGAGCTCGAAAGCAGCCAATTTGCTGCTTTCCACAAAGCGTGGGTTTTACCTGATCCAGGCGCTGCGATGACCAAGTGCTTTGACTTATCCAAGTTTGTGAGTGTTTGGAACGTATGTCGGGCCAGAGAACTGTTTTTTTCATCCCCGACTTCAACTACGAAGCGATCAATTTCCGACAACATCGCCAAAGCTTGCGATGCTGTCGCTGTAGCGTCGGGAAAGACGGAAGAAATGGAGGAGGGCAACCCGCTGTTTAGTAATTTCCGCGCGAGCTGACGCAGTTGTCCAGCGGTAACGACAGATGCTTCTGGCGTAGCTTCCCGGGAGGCGGGCGCGACGGGCCCTGGTTTCGTTCTGTCTTCGATGTCTTTCGGCTGAAGCTGATGATTGCTGGTATGAGACAGACTTTCGTTCTTGCTGGACAAGGCATCTTCGATGACTGCAACCATCGCTTTGTACAGCGTCGCCTTCCGGCTTCCGGGTTTGGCAATTTGGATATGATCGAACTCAAGCGGCGTTGCTGTACTTCCCGGAATTTGAGGATCGCTGCTGTTGCGATCCACGATGACGATTCGTTTACCGAACCGAACCCCCAACACTTTTTTGCCGATCAAGATGCTGTGAGTTTCGAAGAAAACGTGGACATGGAATGCGAGTTCACGCTGAAGCTTCTGAAATTGACCGTTGAGGTTTTTCAGCCATCCATCGTTTTGCTGCATATTGCGCAGTTGAGAATTCGCTCGCAGTACTCCTACTGCGACAGCAGCCGTCGCCAAGCTTGACCCTTGGTGAGGTGTGCCGACAAAAACGACCGCTGAAATTGAGTTCAAGGCAGGGTTTAAACGTGGTGTGTCCTGTGTAGCAACGTGCGCCATTCCGGCCTTGATTACCAAGCCTCCGAGGCTGTGCCCGACGAGGACAAGGCGCTTTCCCTTCAACGCTTTTTCGTGCGTTATTGTCGTCATCAGGGCCACGCCTTGGTCAGCAAGATGCATTGCATCGCCAGTCCAGCCAGAGAGCGCGGCGTCGTAGCTGAGTAGCCAAACAGCGCTGCCTGTATCCTCGCCTAACCACTGGGGCCAGAGGGTGGTGTGGTCGTCTGCGTTCGACATCCACGTCTCTTGGAAATGGCCGCCCAATCCGTGAATGAAGACGATGTGAACTGCCTCAGGGTAAGCAGCCTCATGAATACAGGTTAATTCCGCCATTGCTCTCTCTTCGACACATTGAGCTCAAGTCTCGGTTGGACTTCGCTGCGGCTAGGCGCGCTCAAGCATAGCAGGTAGCCACTGTGAGGCCTTATACCGGCATTTCTCCCGTTCAACCCTTCCAAAATCGCGAGAGATCGCCGATAGCCTGGCGTCTGTTTGGGTTTCGCCCAGAAATGGCCAGAGGATATCGCAAGAAGCTCAGCTGAAGGCTCTTGAGCCGTCAGGCCTAATCCTGTCTGTCTGAGCCTTCCTAGCATCCTGTCATACCCAACAGGAAGCTTTTCTCAGATACTCAGAGGCTCAAGCAGGGAGCGCCATTTGTACCAGCCACACAAGAGCTTCCAGGGTTTCCGTGTGGTAGTAGGTGAGGATCAGCAAGGCCGCGGCGTTGAGGTATCTCCCAGCCGCGACGCCTGCTTTCCAGGTCGGTTTCACTTTGATGCCGTGCTCACGCTTCAGTCGTTTGATCAGCTGTTTTTGAGGTAGCTTTGACAAGGCAGCCAAACGAGAGAGCCCTAGAAAAACCACTGCGAGCAACTGCATGTTGTCGCTGAAGTAGCGTTCGTCGACGCCGAAGCCTTCAGGTAGAAAGGGTGGGGGCCCGGAGAAGGTGGCTGCAACCGCGAGCGTGGCGATCAGCATCCAAAACAGTGCTAACGTTCGTTTGGATTTCAGGACAGGATACTTGGCATAGATGAATGCGTGCGCTTTCATTTGACTCTCAGATTCGGCAATGGGTTAGGTGGTGAACGAGTTCAAGGGTAAATCTCCCAGAACAGGCTCAGCCGCGCCACTCAACTCGATGCTTTTACTGCACCCCTCGGTTTTCGACGTGCTCGCGGTTCGACGTGATGTCGTCCCTGGGAGATTAGATATACCGTCAGAAGGGAATCGGGTCATCGAACAGCGGGTTGTATGACACCCTCGTCAGTTGAGGGGCGGGCAATGGCGACACCACGAAGAGGTTGACGATGTCCTCTCTGTCCATGAAGAGGATCTGACTGCGCTTGGATTGATCGAGCTTGTTGCCGATCCAGTTGCGAGCCGCTTTGGTGATTTCACCCCCGGCAACGATGAAGGCGTGATCGACGAGGACTCGTCTACTGAGCTCCGAGTCGAAGATTTCATGGCCCAGCATCATGAGTACTTGGTTGTGTATTTCAGCGACGTTGGCTTGGCTGCCCTTGGTCACACCTGAAGAGTCCAGCTTCCCTTTTTTCACCTGAATTCCGAAGTACAGGACATGTTGGGTGGGCAGGACGAACTTCATCCAGATGTCTTTCCCGTATTCCAGAGCCTTGTCTTTGTGCCCGGCTGAGGTGATCCGGGCAAAGCCAAGCTGACGGAATAGGGGAAGCAGAACGTGCTCGATAAGGTCGTCTTCGGAGCATTGGTCGAGGTACTCGATCAGCCGGTTCTTCTTCTCCGTTTCTGCCGCCGTGAGAGGCCGGTGGGGGCTTACTGATTCGCTCGCTACCGTGCCGCTTCCGACATGTCGGACATAGCATTGGTCATCGTCACCGTAGAAGGCTTCAAACCCTTCACGCTTCATCGCGCCGTTAAGTGCCTTGAGAGCCAGCAGGCGGGGCGCCTTCTCATTGTGGGCATCCTCCGCGTCCATCAGCAGGCGGATTACACGCAATATAGGATCCGGCGGCATTTGAGCGTTTGCTGAAGGGAAGTCTAGAAGTTTTTCCAGGGCATTGGCCACCCAGAATCGACGAGTTCCGCCATCATGGACGAGACCGGTGTCTGCATCTTTGAAGAAGCGTGTCAGGTTGGGGCCGCTGAGGTACTGAAAATAGCTTTCAGTGTTGTCGCCGCAGATCATCACTGCGATCTGCTCCAAAGTTTTGGTCTTCCATTTCACCCTTCGTCCCTCCTGTTAGCCAACCCAACGACTTTGCGAACAATGCGGCTAGTCGGCGGATCCTTCGGGCCGGGCTGACCGGCTTCTAGAGCCGTACTGCGCATCCTCTGAGGATCATACGTGAGAGGTCCGTGGGTCGGACGGGTGTATAGGGCTGACAAGCACACTGCTAAACCGTCGCGGGCTGAAATCGACCATAGCCGCCCTTCACAGACGCTTGCTATCGGCCAGTTTGCGATTCTCTACGGAGATTGCTTGGTCAGGCCAGCTCAATCAAAGCAAGGCGTACCTTACGACAGGTCTCTGCCGGCCCGAATACAAAAAATTGATAGTCTCCAAGGAGTTTTCTGGATTACAACCGCACCTCTCCTGTAGTCAATAGCTGTTTTCGCACCATCCAACTGCCATCCAGCTAAAACACGCCGCCTGATTCCCCAACCCCACCCCGGTATACTCCCCGCATCTCTCCGGGAGCCCCCATGATCTCGTTACCCATCGATGCCGTCCTGCCAGCCCTGCGCCAGGCCCTGACCACGCGCCATGAAGCCGTACTCGAAGCCCCTCCCGGCGCGGGCAAGACCACGCGTGTGCCGCTCGCGCTGCTTGAGGAAACCTGGCTGGCCGGGCAGACCATTCTGATGCTGGAACCTCGGCGCCTGGCCGCGAGAGCGGCTGCCGAGCGGTTGGCCAGTGAACTGGGCGAAAAGGTCGGCGAGACGGTGGGCTATCGGATTCGTCTGGAAAGTAGGGTCGGCCCGAAGACGCGTATTGAAGTGGTCACCGAGGGCATTCTCACGCGTCGTTTGCAGGACGATCCGGCGCTGGAAGGTGTGGGGCTGCTGATTTTCGATGAGTTTCACGAACGCAGCCTGGATGCCGACCTGGCCCTGGCCCTGAGCCTGAATGGTCGTGAGCTGTTTCGTGACGATCAGCCGCTGAAGATTCTGCTGATGTCGGCCACGCTGGAAGGCGAGCGACTGGCAGCGTTGCTGGACGACGCGCCAGTAGTGCGCAGCGACGGGCGGATGTTTCCGGTGAAGATGCAGTGGGGGCGTCCTTTTCAGCCGGGTGAATTCATCGAGCCGCGTGTCGTGCAGACGGTTTTGGATGCGCTGGGCAGCGAGTCCGGCAGCCTGCTGGTGTTTCTGCCGGGGCAGGCCGAGATTCGTCGGGTCAACCAGCAACTGGCAGAAGCGCTGGGCGAGCGCGCCGACATTCTGCTTTGCCCCTTGCATGGCGAGCTTGATCTCAATGCGCAGCGTGCGGCCATCGAGCCTGCCCCCAAGGGCACGCGCAAGGTGGTGCTGGCGACCAATATTGCAGAGACCAGCCTGACCATCGACGGCGTGCGTGTGGTGATCGATGCCGGGTTGGCGCGGGTGCCTCGCTTCGATCCGGGCAGCGGCATGACGCGTCTGGAAACCCAGCGTATCTCTCGTGCCAGCGCCACCCAACGTGCTGGACGGGCAGGGCGGCTGGAGCCGGGTGTGTGTTACCGGCTGTGGTCAGAAGCGCAACACGATCAACTGGCCGCCTACGGCGCGGCAGAAATTCTTCAGGCGGACCTTGCCGGGCTTGCGCTGCAACTGGCGCGCTGGGGTGTCACACCTGCGCAACTGGTCTGGCTCGATGTCCCGCCAGTGGCGGCTTATGCACAGGCGCAGGATTTGCTGGTGCGTCTGGAGGCGTTGAACAATCAGCCGGGTCAGCCGCCACCCCTGACGCCACACGGTCAGGCAATGGCCGAATTGCCCGCCCATCCGCGCATCGCGCACCTGCTGTTGCGCGGTCATGCATTGGGCTTGGGCGAACTGGCGTGTGACGTGGCTGCACTGTTGGGCGAGCGCGATATTCTGCGCGGCGGTGGTGCCGATCTGCACAGCCGCCTGACCTTGCTGGCGGGCACCGAGCGTGCTGCCCGTGGCGCACAGGGCGGCGTGCAGCGAGCTAAACAGCTAGCACGGCAATATCGCGGATACCTGCGCGGCACCGTAAAAAGCCCGGTCAGCGATCCCGATCACTCTCGCTGGTTGGGCGCTCTACTGGCGCTGGCCTACCCGGATCGCGTGGCACAGCAACGTCGCCCGGGCGGTGCTGAATATCGCTTGGCCAACGGTCGTGCGGCACTTTTTGCCGAGGCCAACGCACTGATGAAACAGCCGTGGCTGGTGATCGCGGATTTAGGCAGCCGTCAGGGGCAGCGCGAGGAACGCATCTACCTCGCTGCCGAATTCGATCCAGCGCTGTTCGACTCTGTGCTGGCCGAGCAGGTCATCACCGTGGACCAGATTGACTGGGATGAGCGCGAAGGCGTGTTCCGCGCAGAACGGCAGCGCAAGGCGGGCGAGCTTATTATCAACCGCGAACCGCTGACCGGCCTCGATGACGCAGCCCGCAGTCAGGCATTGCTGGCGCTGGTGCGTCGCAAAGGTCTGGAACTGCTGCCGTGGACGCCCGAACTGCGCCAGTGGCAGGCGCGTGTCGTGCTGCTACGCAACCTGGACATCGACACAAGCGCAGCAAGCGAATGGCCCGACCTGAGTGACGCGCAACTGCTGGCGACACTCGAAAACTGGTTGATGCCCTACCTCGGCAAAGTCACCCGACTCAGCCATTTCAGCCAGCTCGACCTGTCATCCATCCTGCGCAACCTCCTGCCGTGGCCAATGCCGCAACAACTGGAAGCGCAGGCTCCGCAGACCATCCAAGTGCCTTCCGGCTCGAATATCCGCATCGACTACAGTGAACAGCCGCCGATTCTGTCGGTGCGGCTGCAAGAGTTGTTTGGGTTATCTGATACCCCGCGCATTGCCAATGGGCGGCAGGTGCTGAAGCTGCATTTGCTGTCCCCAGCACGCCGTCCGGTACAGGTTACGCAGGACCTGGCCAACTTTTGGCGGTCTACCTACATTGAGGTGAAGAAGGATTTGAAGGGGCGGTATCCGAAGCATTACTGGCCGGATGATCCGTTGGTGGCGGAGGCTACGGCGCGGGTGAAGCCGCGGGGGACGTAAGGTCTGTAAACCAACGCACTGGATTTTGAGGCCAACGAGAAACTTGCGCGCTACAGCAGCGCAATCTTGCTGTGCAATGTATCTGGCCTGGAACACCTGATCAGATGTTGGATATCCAAAGAACCACAGAACACCAGGGCGCAACGCCCTGGCAGGCAGCAAACATCACTTTTTCTTTTTAGCAGGCTTTTCTGCTTTGTCCGCCTTCTCTGACTTCTTGGCCTTTTCTGGCTTGCTATCAGCTTTTTTGGCAGCTTTCTTTGGCTCGGCGTCTTTTTTCTTGTCTTTCTTTTCGGAAGACTTGGAAAGCGTCGAGGCCGCTTCAGATTTCTTGGCCGGTGATGCTTTCTTGTCTTTCAGATCCTTGCTGGCTTTTGAGGCTTCGCCTTTACTTTTCTTGTCGTCTTTAGCCACGTTGATCACCCTTTGGGTATGCCGGTATTGGCACGTAGCCTGTGGGAGTATCCACAGGCTAATCATTAGGCGAGCGCATCTGAAAACGGTTCAAACTGTTTTGACCCTTTCAGTTGCTGAAGGACGACATTCAGATGCTCGGCGACTCGCCAGCTTATTGCGGGCTATAGGGCTGCCATTCGCACTCGGCTCCGGTATTTTCAATCACACGAATACTTAGGAATCGATCATGGAAAGCTTCCGAGCAACCGGGTAGCCAGGGAAAGACATTGAACACTGCCAGATTTTTTTTCAAATCCCTTATCAAGCGCTGGATGAAAAACATCTTTTCACTGGATGACAACCGTAGACGCGAGCTCGAACCCCAGTGGACATCCCAAGGCCCGGGTTCAATCCGCATGGAGCGGTATCACCATATCGACGCCAGCGAGCAGGATAAGGACGGCTTCTACGACTATTACTATGAGTACGATATGTATTACTTCACGGAAGGCACTCTGTCCCTCGTCGCTCGCTGCTACACGGATGATGCTGATGAAGCCAATTTTATGGGTATCGAGTTTGACGGATATGACCGAGCGCTTGAGCCTGACGATAGGTCTCTCCCGTTGGTGAGCGCAGCTCTGGCCCAGTTGAAGGCTGATGGGAAAATGAAATTCTTTACGTTCACCGGAAAAGGTTATGAGCCTGTATTTGTGGACGCTGAACATGACGGCGACACTCTGCACGGAGAACGCATCGAAGTGATCGCCCTGTCTCCCAGTGCTCACTATCGTCTCCAGGCAACGCCGTACGAGGCACTTGCCACGCAATGGATTTACCCACCCGAAATAATCGACATCAGGCGCGACATCCGCGTGTTTGCTTTCGAAGACAATGGCTGGTCAGCGGATCAGGCACGCTGGCTGGATTGCTCATGTGTTGAGCTGAAACTGCGCAAATATCCGGGACGGCTCACCGGCGCTGGAATAGCGGTGACTATCGATTGCGGTCGCGGTACGGCGGTTTACGGAGAGGGTATCGAGGTGGAGCTATCGAAGCTTGAGCAGGCCCTAGATGCGATGTTGGGTAATATTCAAACCTGAATGCTGGAGTTGACGCCGTTGGGTTCGGTGCTGATCTGGTTTGCGCGATGGTCACCTTTTCGGCATGGAAACATTCCGTGGTCCAGCGCTCCGAGCGTTTTCAAGGAAGGTTGTACATAACCTGGCGAAGGTGGGTAGGGCGCAACTCGATGAGCGCATCGGCTCGGTAAAAACCAAAAACATGACGTGCCCTGTGTTCGTAGCAGCAGCTTACCAAATCGATATCACCCGATTTTTTCACGGGCATCAGGGGCGAGCAGACCTTCATTTCGTTGCCCCCCGTTCTTAAGCGCACAACCGTACCTTCGTTGAATAGCTGCATTCTTTTGGCTCCTAAGTCAGCTGTTTCGATATCTATTGCTGAGTCACCCGGGGCATCGAAAGATCAGGGGTTGACGTGGTTGACACCCGGTGCAGTTCGTGACGCCAGAAGACTGCATAGCAGACCCACGATGACAAAACATGCCCCCCACGCCGCCGACAGGCTTAAAACTTCCCCGAACAGAATGAAGGCGAACACAGTGGCAAATAGCGGGTCAGAGGTTTCGATAATTTGAACCCTGCCAGCTTCGCCCAACTTAATGGCCCGAGTCGTTAAATAGAACCCGCCGATAGTTGGAAAGACCACCAAGGCTACCAGCGACAGCGTTGCGGACAAAGAGAGTGCGCTGAAACCGGCGACGAGCGCTGGCGGGAACAGGTACAGGCTGCCAAAGCCGAAAAGCCAGACCAATTGGTAAAGGCCACTGCCGATATTGTTGTATTTGGCGAAGAATATGAACAGTGCGTAACCCAGCCCGCCGAGGAGTGCCAGGGTAGCGCCTTTCATGGAGCCTGACATTTCGCTCCCGGCATTAAACATAAGAAGAATGCCAGCAATAATGGTCAGAAAGCTCACGAGCTTTAACACCGTCAAGCGTTCGTTCAGGAAGATGGCAGAGAGGAGGATGGTAAAACCACCTGCCGCGTAAGTCAGAAAAGAAACTAGCGAGACGGACGCCTCTGCAAAGGCTTGTGTCTCAAAGAAATACAGGCTGAATATACCCAGGAACGCCAAAACCGCCAACGTTGGCCACTGTTTGCCGACGTTTAACAGTTCGCGTGCCTTGCCCGCCAGCAGGCAATAGCCGAGCAGTAAGAAAAAGGCTATGAACGCTTTGGTAAAGGCAATTTGCGACGCCCCCACACCTTGCAGTAACGTCAGTCTGGTGAGCGGGCCAATCAAGCCGTTTAACGCGGCAGCGGTCAGCGCGCATATCGCAAAGTTATTGAAGATTTTCATTTGATCGCTTCCGAGAATACGGAAGCGTTGGGCTTTGAAAACGGATGAAAATTTATGAGGTAGGCTAGTAAACTGACCTTTCCTGGCTCACTCGTAAAAATGCCCCCCCAGAAATCATCCCATGCCTTGAAGGCTTCATTTTCTCTGAGGATCGCCGTCGCCTTTGCCAGATTCCAATGAGGAATGCCTGGCAGGAGGTGGTGAGTCAAATGATAGTTATCCCCGTGCATGCCGATAAACAGTTTTTCGATCCCCCCCGCATAGCGGTTTCGGGAGAAAAAGCTACGACTCGAAAACGCCGTAGACATCATTGGAAAATGTTCCGCCAGCTCGCTGTACCAACCGACAAGCGGGTAGACGATCAAAAAGGGTAAAAACCATAGCAGCAGTACATCAGTGATAATGCCCATTGCGTAGCTGGCGAGTAACAGGCCCAGATGAAAGGCAATGATGGCGAGTACTTCCCCACGTTCTTTGGGTGTCTGCAATGCCTTCCCAAGCCGTTCGCGAACGAGATAATAAATGTACTGAGGTGTGAGCCTTCCAAGTGCCGGGCTCAACAGAAAGCGCCACAGGAACGAGGCCCGGGACATCGTGTCGTATACGCCAGAATCGACCATGTACTGATAGTCGGGATCGTGTTCCGGATTACCAATATGGGGGTGGTGAGTCAGTACATGGGATTTGCGATAGCTGTCGAATGATTGGAGTATTGTCCAGCCACACAGTACCCTTCCCAACGTCACATTGAGCAGTTTCGACTTGAACAAGGTGCCGTGCGCCGCTTCGTGCAACAGACTGGCCAGCGCACGCTGACGAGTCCCAATAATCAAAACTGCAATTATCCAGCCCAGCCAGCCAAGGGTTTGACTGGCAAGAACACCCACTGCGACCCAGGCCAGGCTTTCAAGAATAGACAGCATGCCTCTATAATTATTTCTGGCGTACAACGCTTTGATGCGCCGCTTTTGATCGGAGGTCAACGCGACCTTATTGAAGTGTCCTTTCACAATACATTCCTGCTATCAATAAATTGCGAGGCGTTCCAAAGCAATATTGAAACGCCTCTGTGAAGTCATTTCAAAAATCGAATCATTTACCGCCAGATAGCGATTGGATCATTCTCACGCCATGGCAGCGCGGTCACATTGCACTCGACACGCTGGCCTTTGGGATAACTTCTGTAGAAGACGTCCTTGTAGTACTCTTCGATTCCTAAAATTCGAGCGTGTGATTCCTGTCCACCTTGAGCACCCAGGCGTCGGCGTATTTCCTTGTCAAAAATATTTTCAAAGTTTTCGCCAGCGCCGTGTGTCATGCCAAGCTTTTTGCGCCACACAACCTGTTCCGGCAGCAGATTCTCCATGGCCAGTCGGAGGATACGTTTTTCAAAACCATGAACTTGCACAAATTTTTGTTCTGGCGGTACCTGATTCAGCAGGCTGGTCACCCGCGTGTCCAGATACGGATAACGCATCTCCAGCCCGAAGTGAGAAACTACGCGATCTCCGAGCAATTCCGTCCTGTGCATTTCTGCGAGTTGCTTGACGGTTTCAGACTCAAAATCGCTTAGGGTAGGAGCGTCGCGGAAGAACCAATAGCCGCCCAGCATCTCATCCGGGCCCGTGCCATCAAGCAATACTTTGATATCGGTATTCTGACGTACGTAACGTGCTACCAGATAAACGAGTATCAGATTGGGCAGCATCTCAAAATTGAACGTCTCGGAGATTTCGATGACCTCATCAATGAGAGAGAAAATCTCATCCAGCGTAGTTACTATTTCGTGGTGGACAGAGCCGATATGTGCAGCGACCTCTCTGGCATAGGTCGCATCTTCGTTGGGCAGTCCCTCAATACGCAACGTGAAGGTCGAGATGGGTTTCCCGTAATACTGAGCAGCCAGTGCCGCCACGGCACTTGAGTCAATCCCGCCGGACAGAAAACAGCCAATCGGGGCATCAGCATGCAGCCGCGAAATCACAGACTGCTCAACGACGGTTCTCAACGCTCCGGCAGAGTCTTCTATACTGAGCATACTTTTGGGTAGCAAGTGGGTGGTCATGCTGGTAAACGCACGCGACTCTACCTGCGTGAGTGACCACGTGGTGACCTGTCCCGGTGGGAAGTGGCGTGCTTCCCCTTGAGTAATTCCCTTGAGCTCAGAAGAAATGGTAATGCCGAGCATCGATTCATGCGTGGAGATGTAAAGCGGGCGGATACCCACGTTATCCCTGGCTGCGATGACTTGAGAAGTACTCGCATCAAAAATGACCAGCGCAAACTCGCCCTCCAGGTGATTGACGAAATCGACACCTAGCTTCTTGTACAAAGGAAGGAGCACTTCGCAATCGGAGCCTGACACAAACGGCGTGTTTGCCAGGAACGTTTCTTTTAGGGCCTCGTGATTGTAGATTTCACCGTTGCATATAACAAACGATCCATCAGTGAAGTAAAACGGTTGATTACCGTGGTGGGTGCGGTCGTTGATGGCAAGGCGATGAAAGCCGTAAGCGATCGAAAACTCAGGTGCTAACAAAAAGGGCGTGCTTTGGAAGGAACTGAAATCAGGCCCTCGGTGCCTCAGGCTTTGGAAGTTGGTATACGCTGACGCTATGTTTTTTGTAGGTGTTACCGATAAAAATATACCGCACATGTCATCACTGCCCTATGTTGGAACTCACAAACAATCCATGTGTTTCAAGTGTTCGGAAAATTTTGTAATCGGCGGCTATTTGACGAGGGTCGTTGTTTGAAAGCATCAGCAACCCAGGCTGCGATGCAATGTCTCGTGTCACACTCAGCCTGGCACCCACGGCGGGGAGCCCGGTCAAGCTTTTGAACGAAGCCAATGCGCTTACTGCATCAAGATTTTTATACCCTTGAACATCACCGTCGCAATCACTCACCAGCGCCACAGCGTAGACGGCCTTAGCGCAAGACTGTTGAATACGCTGCCACCACTCGCCGTCGCCGGTCAGTACGCTAATCGTTGCGTCGACGTGTGAAAAACCTTGGGCGTCAACCATGACATCGTGCTGGATGCCACCTGCTGGACGCGTACCAAGTTCAATTAAAGTCGGGACTTCTTGGTCAACCATCAATTCAATATGTGCCGGACCATAGGTGATATCAAGAGCGTTCAGCGCGTCCTTGCAATAGTCAATGATTGCTTGGCTATGAGCCGACCGCGGCTGAAGTTCTTCACGGTCATAAATGTAAGCTGAACCTTTATCGAATCTATAGTCTTTCCAGACTTCGACAATATGGTGCTGGCCTGCAACACTGGCGGTATTCACCACGTATTGGGTGCCGCGCAAAAGCTGTTGTACCAAGGCCGTGGCATTAAACACACCCAGCGCATTGGTTTTTCCAAGAATCCGGCTTAGTGCCGTCCTTGCTTCATCGGGGGAATGGCAAATATACACATCGTCGGAGGCGGCGCTCGAGAGTGGTTTGACTACCAGAGGATACCCCAGTACATGTTCTGCGTTCTCCAGTTCATGGACACACGACACTTCAAAGGATTGAGCTGCCCTGATGCCCTTTGCCAAAAGAGCCTTAGCCATAAGCAGCTTATTGCGCCGTGCGGCGCTCAGTTCACAATCATTACCTGGCAGGCCTAATGCGGAGGCGAGAGCGTCCGCCAGCGCAACACCTGTCTCGCACCCCGCAACAATGTGACTCAAGCCTTGGAGGTCAGCCAATTGATTGAGCGTATGATCAAGATCGCCGTTATGCTCAAAGACGCCATCATAGTTCTCAGGGACAAACGTGCTCGATAGACGATCAGCTTGTTCGCCTCGTTCAGCGGATGACAAATGATAAACGGAGTAGCCCTTTTTCCTCAGCAAAGGCGCATAGAGCGCGCCACTGGAATAACCGTCGACCACCAGCCAGCTGGCATTTTTCAGGGTGTTTGAGTCGGGCGAAGAGGTAGTGCTCATATTTTAATCATCGTGCTGGACCGCGTTTTATAGAATGCATTGGTCATTGATATCAGGGTGACGGCCGCCGCGGCGATGTAAGTACTGGTTGACAGGCTTGCGCCCCCTGAGAGAGCCGGGTACAGGGCCAGCGTGATGACGGGGCCTGCAGAAATAACCAGGTTGGTGGTCATTGGGTCGGTTTTCTCGATACCTTTTTGCAGAGCCCATAGACTCACGACTGTTCCCCCCACGGCCACGAACAGTACAACCCAGATGTTATCCAGCACTACGTGGGTCAGGATGGCCAAGGGGGACGCGAGTGCACCGGCGACTATCAGTAGCAGATAAAACCTGTGCGCCATGACGATAGCGGTAGGCACATTTGAATCAGACAGTTTTTTCGAGAGCACGGTCGTTGAGGCAATGGTGAATGCGGAGCCGATCAAAAATACCAGCCCTAGAACGGTCTGTTGATAAGTCGCGACCGAGAGGCTTTCCGTAAACCAATAAAACGCGGTTAAAAACAGCCCGGCAGCGCATAGAACTTCCCGCCGTGGGGCGATGACTTTTCTGACGATAGCATTAACGATTAAGGTGGCTACGGGAATGACCCCTGCATACAGCACCGAGACCGCAGGCGCGGACAAGTACTTTAATGAGTAATAAAGCCCGAACCAGTTGCCCAGCGTGACAATGTTGAGCGCTATCATCGCAGGCAGAACGGTGCGGGCTGAAACGCGCACAGGCGCGGCGTCCGTTTTAACCTTGCTGACCACCCAGTAAATAACGGTCGCGACACCAAAAACGATGGCCAGGTAATCCGCTGGGTTGGCAATGCTGAGCAGCCGCTCTAAAACAATATCTTTGGTGGACGACAATATAACGTACGAGAATACTAACAGCAGCCCGAGAGAGTCACGGCCAAGTAACCGATTGCGCGTCACGTGCAGGAGCCTTGCTGAAGCATTGAAAAGTAACGACGAAGTCGCGGGGCGTTCAGGCCAGCAGATAATTGAGCTACATTGCACAGAGCGTGCAAGTAACAATCGGAATCTGGGGTGAAGGATTTGGGGCGATGCGTAAGAGCGCCCTTGATATAGAGGGTGCAGCATGTGATGAGGTTAGATGAATTAACCTCAGTACAAAAAAATTTCAAGCGAAAATAAAGACTGTCTGACATTTTTTGCGCTTCCATGCTCGTTGAATCTCTCCGGGCATGGATTTAATCAACTCTCGATTCTTATGTCAATCCTGTGCAGCAGAAAATACTGTTGTGGGCACTGATGATTAGGTTTATATGAGGGTGTTTTCGGTAAAAGTAATGTCGTCAATTTGTGGCATTAAATCCAGCATGAATGGATGCTTTTTGTTTTCGGACGAATGACCGCGAGTCGTACCTCGTCGTTGTTTTGAACTCGTCTAGGGGGGAAGAGGCGCGGAGTGCCGCCGCCCCAATCAGAACAGCCTTGACGGTGCGGAGATTCTTTAATTTTATTTCCTTGATTTAAAACGTTACCTGATCACAATGCCGACCCCCTCAAGGCAAAACCGGCAACAAAAACCGCCCAATCACCGGCAGGTGATCAGATATCAGCAACGTATCGTCCCGCCGTACCCTCGCACTGACTCGCTTCAGGCTCGGGCTGTAAAACAGGTAATCCACCGTCCGGTCCGGCCCGTTGATGCGGCTATCGTTGGGGAAGTGCGTGAGCCATTTACTGCGGTCTATGCCGCTGGACTCGGTGTTGTCGGGGATCATCGGGTATTTCTCCCACAGCTCGTGCAGTTCGCTGTCGGCGGCGTAGCCGAGGCGTTGCTCCTCGGGGAGGCGCTGGTATTGGCCCAGCGGCAGCAGGTTGAAGTCGCCGCCGATCAGCCAGGGAGTGCCGCCGCTTTCCAGTTTGTCCAGCTGCTTTTCAGTGGCAGCGACCTGTTTTTGTGCGGTGTCGCCGGTGTGTCTGGCGGTGGTCAGGCTGGTGTTGATGACGGCCAGTTTGCCGCCGTCACGCAGGGGCAGGTAGCTGACCAGCAAGGCATTCTTGGGCTGGAACTGACGGCTGATGATGTTGGCGTCCGGCACCGGCAGTTGCACGCGTTCGGCACTGTCGATGTGGAAGCGGCTGAGGGTCGCCAGTTTTCTGCCGACGCTGCCCCAGATATGCGGGTTGGGTACAAACTCAGATTTCCAGTAGAACGCCTGCGTGCTGCATGGGTAGAGGTCCGCCACTCGCTCTTTGATCAATGCCAGTTGGTCTTCGTAATCGGAGTTTTTGGCACCATCGTCGACCCCTTGCAGCAGTACGATATCCGGCTGTTCATCACGGATGACCCGCGCCACTTCATCCAGGTTGTAGGCCAGGTCTTCATGCGTCGGTCGCTCGTCCGGGCCGCTGCCGTCGGCCATGTCGTACCAGAACACATAGCGCTTGCCCGCCAGGTACTGGATGTTCCAGGTCATGACTTTCAGGGCTTGCCCCGGCACCAGCTTCGGCGCCTGAACCGCAGGGTTGCAGATGGCCGGGAGTAACTCGCGGGCTGGAGGGCGCCAGGTCAGTTGGTAAACCATTACCAGCAATACGGCGACCAGCAGCAGGCTGTACAGGGTCAGACGTAGCAGTAGACGTGGCATCGGCTCGACTTGGAGCGCCAGGCGCTCGGTGAGGGATTCGGTATTGAGCATACCGAATCGGTGCGCCTGACGTCAGCTCCTGGTTCAGGCCCTGTGCGCGGGCTCGCTGATCAGCATGAACAGGCGGAACATCACAATGGTAGTGAACAGTTGCAGGAAGCTGCCGATGCTGTCGATGATCACTGAAACTGTTGCGCCCTGCGGCTCGGGAAACAGGTACAGACTGGCACCCTCAAGCAGCCACAAGGGAATGTAGACGCTCAGCACGCACACCAGAATGCGGGTGAAATGCCCGGTGGTCATCAGCATGCTTTCGCGCATGGCCATGAACGGCGTGAGCTTGCGCAGGACCAGCAGGTATTCGCAGAACGCCAGTTTGATCATTACCCAGAGGCCGGGGACCACGAACAGCGAAAGGCCGAACATGATCAGCAGGGTGCTCATTGCCGAGAGCACTGCGAAGGTGGGCCACAGGCGCAACGCCATGGCCAGCAGGTCGCGGGTGTAGACGTCTTCGCCACGGCTGCGTGCGTCGAGAAACAGGATCAGTGCCGCTGTATAGATAGGGTAGAAAAACAGCCCGATGACCAATTCGTAGGCAGGCGACGTGTCGGCGGACATAGCGTTGCTCAGCGCTTGTTTGGCCAGCACCTCGAGTATCACGACAGGCAGGCACAGCAGCACAATGCTGCCCAGATTGCGCCGAAAGAAATAGAGCGAATCCTGGATGACGGTCAACGGGTTCATGTAGATAGATCGCAGGCTAAAAGCAGGCGCACACTTTAGCCCATGGCCCTTGCCGAACCAAGCGCAGTGGTGGTGGGCTGAGATCTTCTTATCTTTTTCTTCATGTCATTGAAGCGGGTGGATGAGGCCCCATTTTCTGAGCATGGTCCTGCCGGTGCGGCAGGAAAGAATTCCAGTGGCAACTCAGTGAGGTGGTCATGAACAGCGAAGAGCAAACCCTGATTGATGGTCTTTTCTCGAAACTGAAAGACGCCGAAACGGCATCCGCTCCGCGAGATGCTGCGGCCGAGGCGCGTATCAAGGAGCATCTGACTCGCCAGCCCGCTGCGCCGTATTACATGACGCAGGCGATTCTGGTGCAGGAAGCTGCGGTGAATCAGCTCAATCAGCAGGTGAAACAGCGCGACGAGCAGATTCAGCAGTTGCAGGCCGAGCTTCAGCAGGCCAAGGGGCAAGCCTCGTCCGCGCCAGCGAGTGGCGGGTTTTTGTCGAGTATCTTTGGCAGCAGCGCCCCGCGCGCATCGCAGCCGCAACCGAGCCAGCCTTCCAGTGGTGGCTGGCGCGACGGTGCCGGTTTCAATCATGCCCCTGCGCCTGCAGCGCCGCAGGGCGGTTATGCCGCGCCTGCCCCGGCTGCGGGCAGTGGCTTTCTTGGCGGGGCGCTGAAGACCGCTGCCGGTGTCGCGGGCGGTGTGCTGCTGGCAGAAGGTATCAGCAGCATGTTCAGCCACCACAGCCAGCCGCAGGAGATCGTCGAGGTGATTCACGACGCGCCACAGGCTCAGGACACCGGCTCGTTCAATGATCAGGGCGGTTGGGGACAGCCGGATCAGCAGTACACGGCTGACGACAGTTTCGACGATGGTGGCGACATGTTCTCGGATGATGATTCGTTTGTGTGAGGACGCAGTGATCGCTCCTCACGCTCCAGAACAGACAACTATCGTTCCGCACGCTCCAGCGTGGGAATGCCCTGGGTGACGCTCCGCATCAAAGGTCTACGCCGCTCCGCCTGTTCAAGATCGGACGCGGAGCGTCCAGAAATGCATGCGACGCGGAGCGTCGCACGATAGTTGAAGCTCAATTTCGTCCTCAAGCTGGCATACTGGGCGCCGATTCACATTCCGGATCGCTGTAACCAGTGGGCGTGTTGCCCGCCATGAGGAATTGCGGTGAAGAAGATCGCGGTGTTCGCCGACGTGCAGAACCTGTATTACACCGTGCGCCAGGCGCATGGCTGTCATTTCAATTACGCCGCCTTGTGGGCGGATATCAGCAAGCGCGGCGAGATTGTTCACGCGTTTGCCTACGCCATCGATCGTGGCGACAGCAAACAACAGCAGTTCCAGCAGATCCTGCGTAATCTGGGGTTTACCGTCAGGCTCAAGCCGTACATCCAGCGCAGCGACGGTTCGGCAAAAGGGGACTGGGATGTCGGCATCACCATCGATATCATGGATTTCGCGCCGCAAGTGGACGAAGTCGTGCTGGCGTCGGGGGATGGCGATTTCGACATGTTGCTCGAACGTGTGATCAGCAAACATGGGGTCGAGGCGGTGGCCTATGGCGTGCCGGGGCTGACCGCGAACTCGTTGATCCGCGCAGCCAGTCGTTATGTGCCGATCGAAGGCGCGTTGTTGCTGAAATGAATTTACAGGGTCAGGCCAGTGTTGGAACGTATTGCAGTCATCGACTTTGAAACCACCGGCATCTCCCCGGGCCATAGCTGCCGGGCAACCGAGATTGCCGTGGTCATCATGGAGCAGGGGCGTATCGTCGAGCGCTTTCAGAGCCTGATGAATGCCGGGGTGCGTATTCCTGCGTTCATCGAAGGGTTGACCGGCATCAGCAACAACATGATTCGTACCGCCCCCAGCGCCGAACGGGTGATGGGCGATGTGGCAGATTTCGTCGGTGCCACGCCGCTGGTCGCGCACAATGCCTCGTTCGACCAGAAGTTCTGGGACTACGAACTGTCGCGCATTCAGCGCAAGCGCGAACAGAGCTTTGCCTGTTCGATGCTGCTGGCTCGACGCCTGATGCCTGGCGCACCGAATCACAAGCTCGGTACGCTGACCAGCTACGCGCGCCTGCCCAATACCGGCAAGGCTCACCGGGCGATGGCCGATGCGGAAATGGCCGCCAACCTCACGGCGTATCTGACCAACGAACTGCGTAACACTCACGGCATCGCGTCAATCTCCCACCAGATGCTGTGTTCCCTGCAGAAAGTCCCCGCCGCGAAGATCAACGAAACGCTGAAGCGCCAGCGCGGCGTCTGACCTGTCAGTGCTCCTGCTTGCCGTTGCTGATCAAGTAATCGCTCGGCAGGCTGCGCTCCACGGCTGTCGACAGCACGATTGATGTCTTGCTGAAGCCAAACTTGGCGATCCGATTGATCAGGTCTTCCAGGTGTGGCATCGAATCGACCGCTGCGCGCATGATCACGCACGGGTCGCCCGTCACCCGGTAGCACTGGATCAGCTCGGGGACTTTCCACAGTTCCTTGTAGGCCTGCTGATTGCCATGGCTGCCCATGCGCAACTCGATCAGGCATTGAATCGGCAAGCCGACCTTTGACAGATCGACCTTCGCCTCGTAACCGGTGATCACGCCGCTGGCCTCAAGCTTGGCGACTCGCTCAGCCACGGCAGGCGCGGACAGGTTGACCAGTTTCGCCAGCTGCGCAAAAGACGCCCGGCCATTTTTCAGCAGCTCATCGAGCAGAATCCGATCGTATTTATCCAGCGTCATGACGTGCCTCGTACTGTGCGATGGGAAATTTTAAAATAAAAGGAAATCAGGCCTTACAAGCGTTGAATCGTAAGTTTAAGCGCGGTTCAAACAGGTTTGTCTGCTTAATGTCCGCCTCTGGCCTTCATACAATAGGTCAACCATAACAATGATCCCAGAGCCCTGCCATGCCTCAGTCCGTTCGTGTTTCGCCGTTGCTCATTGGCGCTTTTCTGGCCTTGTACCTGATTTGGGGCTCTACCTATCTGGTCATCCGTATTGGCGTGGAGTCATGGCCGCCGCTGATGATGGCTGGCGTGCGTTTTCTGATTGCCGGGTGCCTGATGTATGGCTTCCTGCGTTATCGCGGCGTGCCAGCGCCGACCTGGCGCGAGTGGAAAGCGGCGTTTGTGATCGGCTTCCTGTTATTGGCATGCGGTAACGGCGGTGTGACGCTGGCTGAACACGCAGGCGTTGCATCAGGCGTTGCGGCGCTGGCGGTGGCGACCATGCCGCTGTTTACCTTGCTGTTCGGCCTGTTCTGGGGCAATCGCACCACTAATCTGGAGTGGGCGGGCATCGTGCTGGGCCTGATCGGCATCGGCCTGCTGAATCTCGGCTCCAATTTGCAGGCCAGCCCTTATGGCGCCGCCGTGGTGATCTTTGCCGCCGCAGCCTGGGCGTTCGGCTCTGTATTGAGCAAGCATATGCCGTTGCCCAAAGGTCCGATGGCCAGTGCGGCAGAAATGATCACTGCCGGTGCGACGCTGCTGATCGGCAGCGCTTTGAGTGGCGAGCGCCTTGCGCACATGCCGACTGCGGCGGGCTGGGGCGCGCTGCTGTATCTGGTGGTGTTTGGTTCTATCGTCGCGTTCAGCGCATATATGTACCTGCTCAAGAATGTGCGCCCGGCAGCCGCAACCAGCTATGCCTACGTCAACCCGGCAGTGGCGGTGATGCTTGGCGTGGTGTTTGCGGGAGAGACAATCGGTATTGAAGAGTGCATGGCCATGGTGGTGATTATCAGCGCTGTCGTGCTGATTGGCCTGCCGCAATGGCGCAGGTCGGCGGTACGAAAGGTCGGATCGACACGCACAAGCTAACCGAGGCGGGCCGGACAGGTTAAACTGCGCGCCTTGCGTTGAATTTTTCCTACGGTACTTCCATGACATTCGCCTCTCTCGGCCTGATCGAACCCTTGCTGCGCGCCCTTGAAGCGCTCGGTTACCAGACTCCGACGCCTGTACAGACCCAGGCAATTCCTCCGGTACTGGCGGGCCGCGATCTGATGGCAGCTGCCCAGACCGGCACCGGCAAGACCGCAGGTTTTGCCTTGCCGCTGTTGCAGCGTTTGACCATGGAAGGGCCGAAAGTCGCGCCTAATTGCGTTCGCGCGCTGGTATTGGCCCCGACCCGCGAACTGGCCGATCAGGTTCACGAAAGCATTCGTCAGTATGCCGAGCACCTGCCGTTGAGCACTTACGCAGCCTACGGTGGCGTGAGCATCAACCCGCAAATGATGAAGCTGCGCAAGGGCGTGGACGTGCTGGTTGCGACACCGGGACGTCTGCTCGACCTGCATCGTCAGAATGCAGTCAAGTTCTCCCAGTTGCAGACGCTGATCCTTGATGAAGCCGATCGCATGCTTGATCTGGGCTTTGCCGAGGAATTGCGTGGCATCTACGCGGTACTGCCCAAGCAGCGCCAGACCCTGCTGTTCTCCGCGACGTTCTCTGACGAGATTCGTCTGCTGGCCGCGCAGATGCTCAATGACCCGCTGACCATCGAAGTCAGCCCGCGCAACGTTGCGGCGTCGTCGGTCAAGCAATGGGTCGTGACCGTGGACAAGAAACGCAAGGCGGATCTGTTCATCCATCTGATGAAAAAGCATCGCTGGGGTCAGGTGCTGGTGTTCGCCAAGACCCGGGTTGGCGTTGATCAACTGGTGGACCGTTTGCAGGGTCTGGGTCTGAACGCTGATGGCATTCACGGCGACAAGCCGCAGGCCACTCGCCAGCGTGCGCTGGACCGCTTCAAGAGCAACGAAGTGAAGATTCTGGTGGCCACCGACGTGGCGGCGCGTGGTCTGGACATTGATGACCTGCCGACCGTGGTCAACCTGGACCTGCCGATCGTGGCCGAGGATTACATCCACCGTATTGGCCGCACCGGCCGGGCGGGCCTGACGGGCGAGGCGATCTCGCTGGTATGTGCCGATGAAGTGGAACTGCTGTCGGCCATCGAAGTGCTGACCCGTCAGACGCTTGAGCGCAAGGAAGAACAGGACTTTGAGCCTGAGCACCGGGTGCCGACTACAGATGCCAGCGGCCAGATCCTGAAAAAGCCCAAGAAACCGAAAAAGCCCAAGGTCTCGGGCAGCAAGCGCAACCTGGGTAAATGGGTCGACAGCGGCGAGTCAGAGCCTGCGCCAGCGGTCAAACCCGTACGCAAGGTCCCGGTTTTCAACACCGGCCCACGCAAGAAGAAGCCTTGAGGCGCAGTGCGCATTCAAAGCGGACGGAGCGCTCATTGCTATACGCAAGTTCGTTTTTGATTCTGGCCGGAGGCCGTAGGAGCGAACTTGTTCGCGAAGGGGCCTGCATAATCGCCGAAAATGCATCGATTGAAACACCCTCTTCGCGAACAAGAGAAGCGTCGCCCGGTTCGCTCCTACGGCCTTCGGCCAGAATCAAAGGCGGACTTGTGTATGACGATAAGCGCGAAGTGTGAGGACGATCATGATCAGCGCGATTGCAGCCACTCCACCATCCCCAGCCCCGCAGCGCGGCCGCTGGCGAAGCAGGCGGTCAGCAGGTAGCCGCCTGTAGGTGCTTCCCAGTCGAGCATTTCGCCTGCGCAGAATACGCCGGGCAATTGCCTGAGCATCAGACGCTCGTCCATGGCTTCGAAGGTCACGCCACCTGCGGTGCTGATGGCCTCATCGATGGGGCGTGGTTTGATCAGGGGCAGTGGCAACGCCTTGATGGCCTCGCCCAACAACAGCGGATCGGCAAACGCTTCACGAGGCGCAAGTTCGCGTAAAAGCGCTGCCTTTGCGCCGCCCAGGCCCAATTGGCTGTGCAGGTGCTTGGACATCGAGCGCGAGCCACGTGGTTTGCTCAGGGCTTTTTGAATGTCTGTCAGCGTTTTGCCGGGCAGCAGGTCGATGTCCACAATCGCCGAGCCGCGAAGGTTGATCTGTTCGCGAATCTGCGCCGACAGTGCATACACCAGGCTGCCTTCCACACCCGTCCCGGTCAGTACGCATTCGCCCAGGCGCAGGGCATGGCCATGCAGACCCATGGCGATATTTTTCAACGGCGCACCGGCAAACTTGTCGCGCAGCAGGTCGCTCCAGGCGCTCACCTCGAAACCACAGTTGGCGGCCTGCAAAGGCGCAACCTCGACCTGCCTTGCTTGCAGCCATGGCAACCAGGCCCCGTCAGACCCCAGCCGCGCCCAACTGGCACCGCCCAGCGCCAGCAAGGTGGCCGCAGGGTTGATCGCCAGTTCACCGTCAGCATTAGTAATGCGCAGGCTGCCATCAGCGTTCCAGCCCAGCCAGCGATGCCGCGTGTGAATCGTGACACCCGCATCACGCAGCCGCTTGAGCCAGGCGCGTAGCAGAGGGGCGGCTTTCATGTCAGTGGGGAAAACACGGCCCGAGCTGCCGACAAACGTCTCGATACCCAGCGCATGAATCCACTGGCACAGCTCATCGGCACTAAAACTACGCAAAAACGGCGCGACCATCGGCGAACGTTCGGCGTAGCGCGACAGAAAAGCCGGATAGGGCTCGGAGTGCGTTATGTTCATGCCGCCCACCCCGGCCAGCAGAAACTTGCGCCCTACTGAAGGCATGGCGTCATACAGATCGACGTTCAGCCCTGCCTGGCTCAACACCTCTGCTGCCATCAACCCAGCAGGGCCGCCTCCGATAATGGCGACGGTTCGGGAAGCAGGAGAGGCGAGGTCGGTCATGGTCAGCGAAGTATCGATAGCAGAGGAGGTGGGCATTCTACCCGAGCGTTGTTTTCAGGTGTGGTGCAACTCAGTGGCTGCAACCGCGGTTAGGTGCACGCGCTGTCATAAGCCCATGTCGTCCCAGACCCGTTGCGCACTGTGATGCAGGATCCCGTGGCGTCTTGCCAGCGCCTGACGGTCCTTGCTGTAGCCGCCGCCGATCACGCCCATGACCGGAATATCGCGGCTCAGGCAATGCCGCAACACGGCTTCGTCGCGATTGGCCAGGCCTTGATCGGTCAGTTGCAGATAGCCCAGCGCGTCATCCTTGTGAACATCCACTCCTGCGTCATACAGCACCAGATCCGGCTTGTAGAACGGCAGTAGGTAGTTGAGCAGATCGTCGACGACGTTCAGGTAGTCAGCGTCGCCCATCCCCATCGGCAGCGGGATATCCCAGTCGCTCTGGGCCTTGCGCGCCGGGAAGTTTTTTTCGCAGTGCAGCGAGACGGTAATGGCGTCCTCGGTATTGGCCAGAATACGCGCCGTACCGTCGCCTTGATGCACATCGCAGTCGAAGATAAGGACCTTGTCCACGCGGCCGCTTTGCAACAGGTACTGACTGATCACCGCCAGGTCGTTGAAAATGCAGAAACCGGCCGGGTAATCATAGTGCGCATGGTGAGTGCCGCCCGCCAGATGGCAAGCCATGCCGTGCTTCAAGGCCTGCTCGGCAGTCAGTAACGAGCCACCCACGGCACGAACCGTGCGACGGGCCAGCGCCTCGCTCCAAGGCAGGCCCAGACGCCGCTGGTCTTCACGGGACAGGTCGCCATTAAGGTAGCGGCTAATGTAGGACGGGTCATGAGCCAGCGCCAGAATGTCCGCCGGGCATAACTCGGGACGCATTAATTGAACGTCACTGGTCAGGCCGCTGTCGACCAAGTAGTCACGTAACAGACGGAACTTGTCCATCGGGAAGCGGTGATCTGCCGGGAAGTCCGGGCTGTAGTCTTCATGGTAGATAAGCGGTAGGGACATTTTGCGTCCGTTGACAGGTCGAAGCCCGATAGTGCCAGCAAAGCGTGCGCACGCCCAGTTGTCTGGCGCAGTGGATGACTACACTGACGCCCACTCATGTCTCGTTACACGGGGGAATCGATGGAACCGATACTCAAGCTAGACAGCGCCCGGCTGCTGATGCGGCAGTGGCGCGACGATGACTTGCCAGCATTCGCCGAGATGTGCGCGGACCCGCGCGTGATGCGTTATTTCCCCGAACCCCTGAGCCGTCTTGAAAGCGCCGCCATGATCGGACGGTTACGTGGTCATTTTGCCGAATTGGGCTTCGGGTTCTGGGCGCTGGAGCGTAAGGATACCGGCGAATTCATCGGTTTTACCGGGTTGCATGTCGTGGGTTTCAAGGCACCTTTTACGCCGGCCGTGGAAATCGGCTGGCGGCTGGCTTATGACCACTGGGGCCTGGGCTTTGCCAGCGAGGCAGCATGGACCGCGCTGGGCTGTGGTTTCGAGCGCCTGAATTTGAAGGAGATCGTGTCTTTTACCGCGGTCAATAATCAGCCGTCGCAAAAAGTTATGCAGGCAATCGGTATGCAGCAGGATGAGTCCGGCAACTTCGATCATCCCAATCTGGATGACGGCCATCCGCTCAAGCCGCACGTGCTGTACCGGATCAGCCATGAACAGTGGCTCAGTACCGTGTAGCGCTGTTTGATTTCCAGGCAGTATTAAGTCCACCATCTTAAATCTGTATCATTGCATTCCATGAGGCAGGCTTGAGGTCTGCCAGGGACTGCCGCGACTGCTGTTGCGTTGTGAGTACAGAGTCGATGTGCAAGAGGAGTGAGAATGAGCCAAGTGCTGGATGATCTGGTTGAGTTGCTGACGCTGGAAGCCATTGAAGAGAATCTTTTTCGCGGCCGCAGCCAGGACCTGGGTTTTCGCCAGCTGTTTGGCGGCCAGGTGTTGGGGCAGTCGTTGTCTGCCGCCAGTCAGACCGTCGAAGAGGACCGCCATGTTCACTCGCTGCACGGCTATTTTCTGCGCCCTGGCGATGCAGGTCTGCCGGTGGTCTATCAAGTGGACCGCGTGCGCGACGGCGGCAGTTTCAGCACGCGCCGTGTGACTGCCATTCAGAAGGGCAAGCCGATTTTCACGTGCAGCGCCTCGTTTCAGTACGACGAAGAGGGCTTTGAGCACCAGGCGTCGATGCCGCAGATTGTCGGTCCGGATAACCTGCCGTCCGAGCTTGAGTTGCTGACCCGCCGCGCACACTTGATTCCCGAAGCGATGCACGACAAGTTTTTGCGCCCCAAACCGATTCAGTTCCGCCCCGTGACATCCGAAGACCCGTACGATCCCAAGCCAGGCGAGCCGGTGAAGTACGTGTGGTTTCGCGCCGATGGCAGCCTGTCGGACGTGCAGGCGCTGCATCGTTACATGCTCGCTTATGCCTCTGACTTCAACTTGCTCACCACATCGCTGTTGCCGCATGGCAAAACCGTCTGGCAGCGCGATATGCAGGTCGCCAGCCTCGATCACTCGCTGTGGTTCCACAATGACCTGCGCACCGATGACTGGCTGCTCTATGCGATGGACAGTCCCTGGGCAGGCAACTCGCGCGGCTTCTCGCGCGGCAGTATCTTCAACCGCGCCGGACAACTGGTTGCATCGGTCAGCCAGGAAGGGCTGATTCGCCACCGTAAGGATTGGGCATGACACTCGACGGTATACGGCACTGGGTTTTCGACATGGATGGCACCCTGACCATCCCGGTCCATGACTTCCCGGCAATCAAACGTGAACTGGGCATTCCTCAGGACGATGACATTCTCGGGCATCTTGCTGCGTTGCCCGCTAAGGAATCGGCGGCCAAGCACGCGTGGCTGCTGGAGCATGAACGCGAGCTGGCGCTGGCTTCGCAGCCTGCCGAGGGCGCGGTCGAGCTGATTCGTGAGTTGTCGGCGCGCGGTTATCGGTTGGGAATACTGACCCGCAACGCTCAAGAGCTCGCGTACATCACCTTGAAAGCCATCGGCCTGGCGGACTGCTTTGCTGTCGAGGATGTACTGGGCCGCGACGAAGCGACCCCCAAACCGGATCCGGCGGGTTTGCTGAAACTGGCCAATCGCTGGAGTGTCGAGCCGGAGAAGATGGTCATGATCGGCGACTACATGCATGACCTGAACTGTGGCCGTGCGGCGGGTGCGAAAACGATTCTGGTCAACCTGCCGGACAATCCTTGGCCGGAGCTGACGGACTGGCATGCCGTGGATTGCACTGTGCTACGCGGTATGTTGGGGTGATCTGGACTGGCTCTGGCGCAACTATCGTTCCTCACGCTCCAGCGTAGGAACGATATTCACGCGGAGCGTAGGAACGATAGTGATAGTGCTCGAGAGTCATCCAGTCAAAACGGCTTGAATAACACCGCCTGACCCTCGGGCGAGGTGAAGATCCCGTCGCCGTTATGGCCGACTTTCGGCACGATCACCAGGCGCTGGTTCAGCCCTTCAGGGTGGCGCTTCTTGAGGTAGTTGAAGTAGTTCTGGCCACGAATCAGGCGATACGCGCCTTGCGCTTCGGCGGCACAGGTCTTGTCCAGAGCAGGGTGGTTGCGATCGGTGTCCAGCTCGCCCATCAGGTAAGTGATGTCGCGCTTCACGTAATTTTTCTCGATGTCAGCCGGTTTTTCCTTGCCCGAATAGAACGGCATCTTGTTCAGACCGTATTTCCACTCGTCGAAATCAGGGCAGCTCTGCGCCGTTACCGGTTCAGGCCGCTCTGCGTCGAAATACGCATAGGACGACGGGTTGGCAATCACATAACGCAGCTTCACGCCTTCCCGCTGCAGCAGGGCATCTTCCTTGCCGCCGATCATCGCGTAGCGCTGTACCACCTGGGCACCACCGGAATGCCCGGCAATGACCACTTCTTTCAGATTCGGGAACAGCTTGCTGTCGCTCAGACGCTTGAGGATATGGTCCAGGACCAGAAACGAACTGACGGGCTTGGGATTGGTGGCGGTTGCGCCTTCCATCCAGCTGTTCTGGCGCCAGCGCAGAATCGACTCCGGCAGGTGATGCGCGACAATGTCCTTCTCATCCAGAAACTGCGGGGCGATCAGCAAGGTCTTGCTGCGCTCTTTGGATTGATTGGCGGCACGTTCGATGCTTCGCAGGTAGGTTTGCGCATTGCGCAGGCGGCCGTGCAGCACGATCACCGCGCGCTCGATCTTCGGCTTGGGGTGTACCCATTCCTGGCTCAGCCCGAGTGTCGCCTCTGCGCCGTTGATGGCCAGGCGATCCGGGCTGATAGACGTAACCGCTTGATCCTCGGCATGCGCCCCGAGGCTCGCGAAGGCAGTGCTCAACAACAGGACCAGAAGCGGTTTAATCATGTGTTCAGAGACTCTTGGCGGCGAATGTATCGCATTGATTGATTTGGCCCTGGGCAAAGCCTGCCTTGAACCAGCGTACACGCTGGGCAGACGTCCCATGAGTAAAGGAGTCCGGAGCAACTCGACCACTGCTTTGCTGTTGCAAGCGATCATCGCCTATAGCGTTGGCCGCATTCAATGCCTCTTCAATATCACCCGGCTCAAGCCAGTTCAAACGATTTTGTGCGTTGTACGCCCAAACACCTGCAAAGCAGTCCGCCTGAAGCTCCTGGCGGACCAGTAAACCGTTGGCACCTTCCATTTTTTGCCCGCCCTGACGAGCCTTGTCGACTTTGGCAGAAATGCCCAGCAGGGTCTGCACATGGTGCCCGACTTCGTGGGCGATCACGTAAGCCTGGGCGAAGTCTCCAGCGGCGGAAAAGCGCTGGGCCATTTCACGGAAGAAGTCCATATCCAGATAGACCTGCTGGTCAGCAGGGCAGTAAAACGGGCCAGTCGCCGAGGTGGCGCGACCGCACGCCGAGTTGACCTGGCCGCTGAACAGCACCAGCGTAGGGTCCTTGTACTCGCGACCGTTCTGAGCGAAAACGGCACGCCAGGTGTCTTCGGTGTCGCCGAGGATGCTGCGCACGAATTCGGCTTGCTGGTCGTTGGCCGGTGGTGCCTGACGCGTTTGCGCGCTGGGTGGAGCGCTTTGCTCGGTGCTTTGCCCGGTCAGTTGCCCGAGAATCTGCATCGGGTCCTGACCGGTCAGCAGGCCGATGGCAACGATGATCACAATACCGCCCAGGCCCAGCCCCTTGCCACCGATGCGCATGCCACCGCCGCCACTGCTGCCGCCATCGCGCGCATCGACTACGTTATCGCTACGTCGGCCTTTTTTCCAGAGCATGTCGGATCCCTCTTCTTTTCGTGCAATGAGTGTCGCTGCTGATACAGGTCTGCGCCAGTCTGGCGGTCCGGCCAGCGTGTGCAGGGTGCGAGGGTATAGAGGTGCGAGAGCGCCGTTTGGTTCGGGAAGTCAGTGTCTAGCTTTTCACGGGCTGCGCCTGCAACACGTCAGGCGGCGACGCATCGGCAAAACGGTCGACCTGCCGCAGCGATTTGAAGCACGTCATCCATGCGCCGACCACGCCCAATGTGCAGACGCCACCCATGATTGCCGCAGGTATGGCGCCGACCAGCGAGGCGCTGGTGCCTGCGCGAAACTCGCCCAGCTCATTGGATGAACCGATAAACAGCATGTTCACGGCATTGACCCGGCCGCGCATGTTGTCCGGCGTCGAAAACTGCACCAGCGCCGAGCGAATGAACACGCTGACCATGTCCGCCGCGCCTGCGACCAGCAGGGCAAGGCACGACAGCCAGAACAGTGTCGACAGTGCAAACACCAGATTCGCTACGCCGAACAGGCCAACGGCAAGAAACATGGTCATGCCGACGTTGCGCTGCAGCGGACGCATACTCAGGTAAATACCGACGCCCAGTTCGCCCAGGCTCATCGACGCGCGTAGCATTCCCAGCCCTTGGGGGCCCAGATGCAGCACTTCATGGGCATAGATCGGCAGCAGCGCCACCACACCACCGAGCAGCACGGCGAACAGGTCCAGCGAAATGGTGCCCAGGATGATCGGTCGCGAGCGGATGAAGGCAATGCCCGCGGTGAACCGGCCCCAGGCGCTGGAGCCCAGTTCCACCGGTTTGCCGGCAAAGGGCGTCGCTACAGGGGCCAGAAACAGGATGCCAGCTATGAATGCTGCAACGCAGACCGAATACGTCAGCTCTGCGCCGCCCAGCCAGTACAGATAGCCGCCGATCAGCGGGCCGCCAACGGTCGAACAGCGCATGATCACGCTGTTGGTGGCAATGGCCGAGGGCAACTGGTCACGCGGAACAATTTGCGGCAGCAGGCTTTGCAGGGCCGGTCCGGTGAAGGCGCGGGCACAGCCGTAGAGCATCAGCGCGCCATAGATCAGCCGCAGGTCTTGCAGCTTGAGGGCCGAAAACACAAACAGAATGGTGCCGCAGAATGCCTGCACGCCCCAACTGATCATCAGGATGACCTTGCGGTTGTAGCGATCGATCAGGTCCCCGGCAGGCATCAACAGCAGCAACATGGGAATAAACTGAGCAAGGCCGACATACGCCAGTGCCATTGGCTCGCGGGTCATGTCATAGACCTGCCAGGCGACCACCACTGCCTGAATCTGCATGGCAAACACTGCCATCAGGCGCGAGAGGATAAAACTGACGAAACCGGGCTGGCTGGACAACTTGACCGGGGCAGGGGAGGCGGAAGACTCAGAGCTCAAGAAAGGGATCCCATTGAAGCGGCTAATTCACGTTTTCGGTTTATACCTTAGCGTATCGATAGGAAGCTAATAAATATTCTGACAGTTTCGAGGGAGTGCACGAACACGTGCACCTCACGTGACTCACGCCGCGAATTTTTCGCTGGCGGGCGGCAGGCCAAGCAGGCGACGCCACCAGACCACCGGAATGCGACGTGCGGGCGGTGTGAATTCGCTACGCAGGGTCGGGATGACTTCGCTGCTGAGCCATTGGCGCAATGCACGGTTTTCTGGCACGTAGTGATGCACCAACAGCGCGTAAACGCCTGAATCGCTGATCATCAAGCATTTTTGCCACTCGCCATGAGTGTGCAGCCACACATGGCGGTGCTGGTCGCTGTCCAGTTTGCGGGTAGAGCGCTCATCCAGTGCCTTGCCCATGAGTCGCGCCATGTCTTGCAGGGAAAACCAGCATTGATAACCCAGGCGCACGGCGCGCAGTGCACGATGATGGCGGATGAATATCAGGGGTTCTACGTAGTCGGTGCAGAGGGTAAGTTTTTGTTCGGTCTTCATAGGGCACTCGCTCTTTGATGTTGAGTCACCAGCGGTTGTCGCTAAACAACAAGGTGGCAACTGTGCGCAGGTTAGCGAACCGGCCATCAAAGAAACCGGCAGACCCGAAGGTCTCCCACGCACAGTCACCATAACAGGCACCCACGCAGTGTAATGCGTGAGGCCGATTGCGGTGTACTGGCGTTTTTGATGGTTCGGATCGCTAAATCCGGTCGCTGATTCAGCAGTGACGGTGCGCAGACTAGAGTGGGGTTGGGGTGGCAGCAAGTGGCCAACGGCAGGATCAGATTGGTCCTACATGCCCTGATGGACTGTTCCTACGTCGTAATGCCGAGGCTGCAGTTCTGCGTCACAGATCTGCGTCGTGCGGCCTATTGAAGAAAGGACGCGGAGCGTCCAGAACGGCATGCGACGCGGAGCGTCGCACGATATTCGGAGGTCATTGCACAGAGCATGGGCACGATAGCGCTCTTCAGTCCGGGCAGCCTCAACGGCGAACCAGCAGTACACCCGATTCCATGTGGTGGGTGTACGGAAACTGGTCGAACAGGGCGCAGCGCTCGACCCTGTGGGTGTCGTGCAACTGGGCGATGTTGGCGGCCAGGGTTTCCGGGTTGCAGGAGATGTACAGAATGCGCTCAAAGCGCCGGGTCAGTTCGCAGGTGTCCGGGTCCATGCCGGCGCGTGGCGGGTCGACGAAGACGCTGCCGAAATCGTAGCTCTTCAAGTCCACGCCGTGCAGACGACGGAACGGGCGCACTTCGTTCAGCGCCTCGGTCAGCTCTTCAGCCGACAAACGCACCAGCGTGACGTTGTCCACGCCGTTGTCATCCAGGTTGCTCAGTGCGGCATTGACCGAAGTCTTGCTGATCTCGGTTGCCAATACCTTGCGCACGCGGGTGGCCAGCGGCAGGGTGAAGTTGCCATTGCCGCAGTACAACTCAAGCAGATCGTCTTGCCGCTCGCCCAGCGCGTCAAAGGCCCAGTTGAGCATCTTGCCGTTCACCGTGCCGTTGGGCTGGGTGAACGCGCCTTCCGGTTGACGGTAGCTGAAGGTGCGGCCGGCCACGTCGAGCTTCTCGGTCACGTAATCCTGGCCGATGATCAGCTTCTGACCCTTGGAGCGGCCGATCAGGCTCACGTTCAGCTCAGCCGCCAATTGCTCGGCAGCGGCTTGCCATTCAGCGTCCAGCGGGCGGTGATAGCACATGGTAATCATCGCGTCGCCTGCCAGCGTGGTGAGGAAGTCCACCTGAAACAGCTTGTGATTCAACGTCGGGCTGGCTTCCCAGCGCTCGCGCAGCACCGGCATTAGCGCGTTGATGCGCTCGCTGGCGATCGGCAGGCCTTCCAGCAGAATCGGCGTTCGGTTATCGCCCGGCGCGAACATCGCGTAATAACGCTTTTGGTCTTCGCGCCACAGGCGAAATTCGGCGCGCAGCCGGTAATGCTCGCGCGGTGAATCAAACACCTGCGGCTCGGGCGCATCGAACGGTGCCAGCAATTCGCGCAGGCGTGCGGTTTTTTCTTCGAGCTGACGGTCGTAGCTCGCAGGGTCGAAAGGAACACTCATGCGTTGAACCAGCCCAGCTTGATCACGAACAGAATCGACAGGATCACCAGCGCGCAATTCAGCTCGCGCCAGCGTCCCGACAACAGCTTGATCGCTGTCCAGGAAATGAAGCCAAAGGCAATGCCGTTGGCGATGGAGTAGGTGAACGGCATCGCCAGGGCAGTAATCACCACCGGCGCTGCGACGGTGATGTCGTCCCAGTCGATTTCAGCCATGCCGGACGCCATCAACACGGCGACGAACAGCAGCGCCGGTGCGGTCGCGAAGGCGGGTACGCTGCCGGCCAGCGGGGCGAAGAACAGCGCCAGCAGGAACAGCACGGCGACCACCACGGCAGTAAGACCGGTGCGCCCACCGGCGCTGACGCCTGCAGCCGACTCGATGTAGCTGGTGGTGGTCGAGGTGCCCAACAGAGAACCTGCCATCGCGGCGGTACTGTCGGCGATCAGCGCACGGCCCATTTTCGGCATGTGCCCGTCCTTGCCCATCAGCCCGGCGCGTTTGGCCACGCCGATCAGGGTGCCGGAGTTATCGAAGATATCGACGAACAGGAAGGCGAAGATGATGCTCACCAGACCAACGTCCAGCGCGCCCATGATGTCCAGTTGCATGAAGGTCGGTGCCAGCGAAGGCGGCATCGACACCACACCGCCGAACGGCGTGAAGCCCAGCGCGATGGACACCAGGGTGACTGCGAGGATGCCGATCAGCACCGCGCCGCGCACTTTGAGGTGGTCCAGGGCAACGATCAGAAAGAAGCCCAGGGTAGCCAGCACCGGGGCAGGCTGCTTGAGGTCGCCCATGCCGATGATGGTGGCCGGGTTGCTGACCACGATTCCGGCGTTGTGCAGGGCGATCAGCGCTAGAAACAGGCCGATACCGGCGGCAATGGCTGAACGCAGGGGCAGGGGAATGCTGTTGATGATCCATTCACGGATGCGAAAGATCGACAGAATGAAGAACATTACCGCCGAGATGAACACTGCACCCAGCGCGACCTGCCAACTGTGGCCCATGTGCAGGACCACGGTGTAGGTAAAGAAGGCGTTCAGGCCCATGCCCGGAGCGAGGGCGATAGGGTAGTTGGCGATCAGCCCCATCACCGTCGAGCCGATGGCGGCTGCCAGACAGGTGGCGACGAATACTGCGCCCTTGTCCATGCCGGTTTCGCCGAGGATGCTCGGGTTGACGAACAGGATGTAGGCCATCGCCAGGAAAGTCGTGACGCCCGCGAGAATCTCGGTCCTCACGTTGGTGTTGTTTGCCTTGAGTTGAAACAGCCTTTCCAGCATGTCTGGCTCTCCGTGACGCGGCGCGCGTCGTGAATGATCGACTCCAACAGCAAAGCACAGACTGCGAGGCAGCCCGTTTGATTTCTGCGGGTCGGAAAAAGCCGCGCATCATACCAGCAGCGTGTCGGGATGGCTGCCTGTGGATCGCTGCGTTTCGATGACAAGTACGCTCATCAGGAAAGCCTGAACGTTGCAAACCTCAAGAAGTCCCACCCTCAAGACGCATAAAAAGTGCGCTAAGTGACCGCCTACCGTGAGGTTTCCATGAGTGCAACGACCCCGAACCCCCAGGACTTCGCCACCCACGCGATTTCCCTGACCCTGAACGGACAGCTCCGCCAACTGGATGTGCTGCCCTGGACCACCTTGCTTGACCTGCTGCGCGATCAGCTCGATCTGGTCGGCACCAAGAAAGGCTGCGACCACGGCCAGTGTGGTGCGTGTACCGTACTGCGCGACGGTACGCGCATCAATGCCTGCCTGACGCTGGCGATCATGTGCGACGGTGCCGAGCTGACCACCATTGAAGGCCTCGCCGACGGCGATCAGTTGCATCCGATGCAGCAGGCGTTCATCAAGAACGATGCGTTCCAGTGCGGCTATTGCACCCCCGGGCAAATCTGCTCGGCCGTGGGGCTGGCCAACGAGGGACGCGCCAGCACGCGTGCCGAGATCCAGGAACTGATGAGCGGTAACCTGTGCCGCTGCGGCGCATACAGCAACATTCTTGCAGCTGTCGAAGAGGCCTTGCCGCAGTTTCACAATGCGGCGCCCAAAACGGAGGTGAACGCATGAATCCGTTTACCTACAGCAAGCCGACCGACATCACCGCTGCGGTCAACCTGAGCGGCCCGGCCACGCGTTTCATTGCAGGCGGCACTAATCTGCTTGACCTGATGAAAGAAAACGTCGCCACGCCCGAGCACCTGATCGACATCACCGGCCTGCCTTTAAGGGATGTCACTGAAACCGCCTCGGGCGGTCTGATGATCGGCGCGCTGGTGAGTAATGCGGATTTGGCGTATCACCCGTTGCTCGAAGCGCGTTATCCACTGCTGAGCAAAGCGTTGCTGGCCGGTGCTTCGCCGCAATTGCGCAACATGGCCAGCACTGGCGGCAACCTGTTGCAACGCACCCGCTGCTATTACTTCTATGACACCGGCGTGCCGTGCAACAAGCGTGAGCCGGGTAGCGGCTGCCCGGCGCGTGAAGGTCTGAACCGTATTCACGCAATCCTCGGTGCCAGTGACGAATGTGTCGCCACGCATCCCTCCGATATGTGCGTGGCCCTTGCTGCACTGGAGGCCGTGGTGCATGTCGAAGGACGTGCCGGTCGCCGCACCATCGAGTTCGCGGATTTCCACCGTCTGCCGGGTGATGCGCCGCAACGCGACAATCAATTGGCCGATGATGAGTTGATCATCGCGGTCGAGCTGCCTGCACAGGGCTTTGCCAGTCACAACGCTTATTTGAAGATTCGTGACCGTGCGTCCTATGCGTTTGCCCTGATATCGGTCGCTGCTGCCATCGATCTGGACGGTGACGTGGTACGCGACGTGCGTCTGACGCTGGGTGGCGTCGCGCACAAGCCGTGGCGCGACAAAGCGGTCGAAGCGCTGCTGATCGGTAAACCGGTCACTCGTGAGAACTTCGCCGCTGCTGCAGACGCCATGCTTGAAGATGCCCAGCCTCTGGAGCACAACGGTTTCAAAGTCAGGCTGGCCCGCCGCGCGATCATTCGCGCCTTGAGCGACGCAGCAACAGGAGGGAGCGCCCAATGAACCAGCCATTTTCGCCAATGGGCAAGCCTGTGGACCGCGTCGACGGCCGATTGAAAGTGACCGGGCGCGCGCGTTACGCCGGTGAATACCCTGAAGAAGGGTTGCTGTATGGCAGCGTGGTCTCCAGCACCATCGCCAACGGTCGCGTCGTCAGCATCGATACCAGCGAGGCGTTGAAGGTTCCGGGTGTGGTCGCCGTCATCGACCATACCAACCGTCCTTCATTGGCCAGCTACGACGAAAACTACGAAGACGCTGACTCGGCCGACGGTTCGCCGTTTCGGCCTTTTTACAACGACAACGTTATGTACAGCGGCCAGCCACTGGCGCTGGTCGTCGCCGATACGCTGGAGCTGGCGCGGCATGCTGGCTCGCTGGTGCGTATCGAATATGAACAGCAGTCTCACGAGACCGATTTACAGGCCATGCTCGACACCGCCTATGACGCGCCTGCCGAACTGCCGCCGCCGCGTGGCAACTTCGAGGGTGAGCTGGCCAGTTCTGCGCTCAGCGTTGACGTGACCTACAGCACGCCCAGCGAATACCACAACCCGATGGAACCGCATGCTTCCACCGTCCTGTATCAGGCCGACGGCAGCCTGCAGATTCACGACAAGACCCAGGGCACGCAAAACTGTCAGGACTACCTGCACAAGGTCTTCGGTCTGGAAAAGGACAAGATCCGCGTGCTGGCAGCCTTTGTCGGCGGTGCCTTCGGTTCAGGCCTGCGGCCGCAATATCAACTGCCACTGGCGGTAATGGCAGCGTTGCATCTGAAACGCTCGGTGCGCCTGACCCTGACGCGACAACAGATGTTCACCTTCGGCTATCGCCCGCGCACCGTGCAGCGCTTGCGGCTGGGGGCGGCTGCCAACGGTCGTTTGCTGGCCATTGGGCATGAAGCCATCGGTCAGACGTCGCGTTTCGAGGACTTCAGCGAGCATGTTGTTGAGTGGAGCGGCATGCTCTATCACTGCGATAACGTGCAACTGACCTACAAACTGGTGCCGCTCGACGTGTTCACGCCGTTGGATATGCGCGCGCCGGGTGCTGCATTGGGCATGATCGGTCTGGAGTGCGCCATGGACGAGCTGGCCTGTGCGCTGGCCATCGACCCGGTGCGCCTGCGCCTGACCAATTACGCCGAAAGCAACGGTAACGAAGACAAGCCCTATTCCAGCAAAGAGTTGCGCGAGTGCTATCGCCAGGGCGCCGAGCGTTTTGGTTGGGACAGCCGCAACCCTGAGCCGCGCAGCATGCGTCAAGGTCGCCAACTGGTCGGTTGGGGCATGGCGGGCGGTGTCTGGGAGGCCATGCAGATGAAAGCCAGCGCCAAGGCGCGTCTTGAGGCGGATGGCACTTTGGTGGTCAGCAGTGCCACGACTGACATCGGCACGGGGACGTACACCGTGATGACGCAGATCGCTGCTGAAGCCTCGGGCATTGATGTGGAGAATGTTACCTTTCTGCTGGGTGACTCTTCGTTGCCGACCGCGCCTTTGCAGGGCGGCTCGTTTACCGTGTCTTCAGTGGGTACAGCGGTGCAGCAGGCGTGTCAGGCCTTGCAGCGTCAGGTGCTGGAAGTGGCCAAGGGGCTTCATCCGCAGTTCGCATCTGCCACGCCGGATGAGGTGCGTTTTGAAGCAGGCAAGCTGTACGTGGGCGAGCAGGCGCTGTCGATGGCAGAGCTGGCTGCCTCTCAAGCCAGTGGCGTGATTGAGGTGCAGGTAGACGCCGAGCCGGACAAGAAGCGTGAAGCCTACGCAGCGGCGACGCACTCGGCGGTATTCGTCGAAGTGCTGGTCGACGAGGATCTGGGCACGATCAAGGTCAATCGCGTGGTCAGTGCCGTGGCAGCGGGCCGGGTAGTGAACCCGAAGATGGCGCGCAGCCAGATTCTGGGCGGTGTTGTTTGGGGTATGGGCATGGCGCTTCAGGAAGAGGCGATGCTTGATCACACTCTGGGCCGCCCGATGAACCACAGCCTGGCCGAGTACCATATCCCGGTTAACGCTGATATCGGCGACATTGACGTGCTGTTTGTCGAAGAAAATGACGATATCGTCAACGCGCTGGGCTCCAAAGGCGTCGGCGAGATCGGCATCGTGGGCGTACCGGCAGCGATTGCCAACGCTATCTACCACGCCACCGGCAAGCGGATACGCGAGTTTCCGATCACGTTGGACAAGTTGTTGTAACCGCGCGCGAAAATTAAACTGTTTATCGTGCCAACGCTCTGCGTTGGCATGCGGTTCTGGACGCTCTGCGTCCTCTTGCGCAGGTGGTGCGGCGCAGGTGTGACGCAGAGCGTCACGAACGGCATTCCCACGCTGGAGCGTGAGGAACGATAGGCGTCTGCAAGTGCTCTACCGGTGAGACAACTCGCCACGCGACAATAGACCACACGGCTCAAGTGGCTGAACAGGGCTACTCTTTCACAGTCGATTGATCTGCATCATTGCGTTCAGCCAGTGATCAGTGCTTCGGCCAGCGTTTTCGCCATTGGAAACGCCAGAATAAAGAAACATAAGCACTCATTACCGTGGGAGCAATCGTTGTTGGCTCAAAGCCGGCAACAGGTTTCATCTGAGAGAGGAACATATTATGTTCGGTTTAGAGGCTATAGATCTCGCCCGAATTCAGTTCGCATTCACCATTTCGTTTCACATCCTGTTTCCTGCCATCACTATTGGTCTGGCAAGTTACCTGGCTGTGCTCGAAGGTCTGTGGCTGAAGACCCGCGATGACGTCTACCGTGACCTGTACCACTTCTGGTCGAAGATCTTTGCCGTCAACTTCGGCATGGGCGTGGTCTCCGGGCTGGTCATGGCCTATCAATTCGGCACCAACTGGAGCCGCTTCTCCGATTTTGCAGGTGCTGTTACCGGCCCGCTGCTGACCTACGAGGTATTGACCGCCTTCTTCCTTGAAGCGGGTTTCCTCGGCGTCATGCTGTTCGGCTGGAACCGTGTCGGCCGTAAGCTGCACTTCTTTTCCACGGTGATGGTTGCCATTGGCACGCTGATCTCCACGTTCTGGATTCTGTCGTCCAACAGCTGGATGCAGACGCCACAAGGTTTCGAGATCATCGACGGTCGCGTCATTCCGACCGACTGGTTCGCGGTGGTCTTCAACCCGTCGTTCCCGTACCGCCTGACGCATATGGCAATTGCCGCGTTCGTGGCAACTGCATTCTTCGTCGGCTCGTCGGCTGCCTGGCACCTGTTGCGCGGTCGCGACACACCCGCTGTACGCAAAATGCTTTCGATGGCCATGTGGATGGCCCTGCTGGTTGCACCTATTCAGGCAGTGGTCGGTGACTTCCACGGTCTGAATACGCTCAAGCATCAGCCGGCGAAGATCGCCGCCATCGAAGGCCACTGGGAAAACGTCGGCGACGAACCGACCCCGCTGATCCTCTTCGGCATTCCCGACATGAAGGAAGAGCGTACCAAGTACGCGGTGGAAATTCCGTATCTGGGCAGCCTGATCCTGACTCACAGTCTCGACAAGCAAGTGCCGGCGCTCAAGGAGTTCAAACCTGAGGATCGGCCTAATTCGACAATTGTATTCTGGTCGTTCCGGGTCATGGTCGCCCTCGGCATGCTGATGATCTTCACCGGCCTGTGGAGCCTCTGGCTGCGCAAGCGCGGCACGCTGTATAACTCGCGTCCGTTCCTGTATCTGGCGCTGTGGATGGGGCCGTCTGGCCTGATAGCGATTCTCGCCGGCTGGTTCACCACCGAGATCGGCCGTCAGCCGTGGGTCGTGTATGGCTTGATGCGCACCGCCGATGCATCGTCCGGCCACAGCGTGGCGCAGATGAGCATCACTCTGGTGCTGTTCGTGGTCGTGTATTTCGTGCTGTTCGGTGCAGGTCTTGGCTACATGATGCGCCTGGTTCGCAAGGGGCCAAAAGCCTATGTCGAACATGTGCCTCATGGTGGTCCCGGCCAGCAACGCACTCCGGCCCGTCCGCTCTCCGCTGCTGTTGAAGGCGAAGAAGATGGCGACCATCCTGACCGTCTCGGCAAGGGGATTTAAGCCATGGGTATCGATCTTCCGCTGATCTGGGCCATCATCATCGTCTTCGGCATCATGATGTACGTGGTGATGGATGGCTTCGATCTGGGCATCGGGATTCTCTTCCCGTTCATGAAAGACAGTTCCGACCGTGATGTGATGATGAATACCGTCGCGCCGGTCTGGGACGGCAACGAGACCTGGCTGGTGCTGGGCGGTGCGGCACTGTTCGGTGCATTCCCGCTGGCCTACTCGGTGGTCTTGTCTGCGCTGTATCTGCCATTGATGTTCATGCTCATGGGCCTGATCTTTCGCGGCGTGGCGTTCGAGTTTCGCTTCAAGGCGACCGAACAGAAACGCCACCTCTGGGACAAGGCGTTCATTGGCGGTTCACTGGCTGCAACCTTCTTTCAGGGCGTTGCGCTGGGTGCCTACATTGAAGGCATTCCGGTGGTCAATCGCCAGTTCGCAGGCGGTTCACTGGACTGGCTCGCGCCGTTTCCGATGTTCTGCGGCCTGGCCCTGATCGTCGCCTATGCGCTGCTGGGCTGTACCTGGCTGATCATGAAAACCGAAGGTTCGCTGCAGAAAGCGATGCATGATTTGGCCCGCCCTCTGGCACTGGCCGTGCTCGCGGTCATGGCGGTGGTCAGCCTGTGGACGCCGCTGGCCCATGCGGACATTGCCCATCGCTGGTTCAGCATGCCCAATCTGCTGTGGTTCATGCCTGTGCCGGTTCTGGTGCTGGTGACCATGTACGGTCTGTTCAAGGCAGTCGCCCGCAATGCCCACTACACGCCGTTCCTGCTGACCCTGTTGCTGATATTTCTGGGTTACAGCGGGCTGGGCATCAGCCTGTGGCCAAACATCATTCCGCCTTCGGTAACGATCTGGGCAGCCGCCGCGCCGCCGCAGAGCCAGGGCTTCATGCTGGTCGGCACGCTGTTCATCATTCCGTTCATCCTGGGCTACACCTTCTGGAGCTACTACGTATTCCGCGGCAAGGTGACGGCTGCAGACGGTTATCACTAGTTCGAACCGAGGAGATTGACGATGTCTGGTAAAAATTCCATGCACGATCCTGATCCGGCACTGAGCAAACCGCTCTGGCAACGACTGGCCTGGTTGGTCGGAATCTGGGCGGGCAGCGTGTTTGCGTTGTTCATCGTAGCCAGCCTGATGCGCATGTTCATGAGCGCAGCGGGCCTGACGACACACTGATTCCTAATTCCCGTTCGTGTCTGCGGACACGTTTTGCGATCCTCTTGCCACCCGCTGGCAAGAGGGTCTTTTTTTGCGCGGTGGATTACTTGCGTGCTTTCAGAATCACGAATTTCGGCGTGGCCGCCACTTGCTCGACGCCGCGGAACAGGCGCGACAGCTTGGTGTGATACCCCAAGTGACGATTGCCGACGATATACAGCGCGCCGCCGGTCACCAGTGCGGCACGCGCCTGGAGGAACATGCGCCAGGCAAGAAAATCTCCCACCACCTGTTGCTGATGGAAGGGTGGGTTGCACAGCACCACATCCAGCGAGTCGGTTTCCTGAGTGTCCAGCCCGTCGGCTGCCCGAACTTCCACCGCACGTTCGCCCAGCGTTGCGCGCCAGTTCTCGATTGCCGATTGCACGGCCATGAACGACTCGTCGACCAGCGTGTAGTGCGCCTGCGGGTTGTCCAGCGCGCTGGCAATGGCCAGCACGCCGTTGCCGCATCCCAGGTCGGCGACCCTTGCGGTGCCTAGGTTTTTCGGCAGATAAGGCAGGAATGCCCGGGTACCGATGTCCAGCCCGTCGCGGCAAAATACATTGGCGTGGTTGAGCAGTTCGATGGCCGGCTCGTCCAGAAGGTATCGCGTCGGGTAGGGCGAAGTCCGCACTTCCATGGGCTGTGGCGTAGCGAACAGCAGCCGGGCTTTTTTCACCGCCAGTGAGGCCTGCACCGGCCCTACGTACTCCTCCAGCAGGTCGCCTGCCGAACGTGGCAAATGCTTGACCATTGCCGCGGCGATAACCCGAGCACCGGGGGCCAGTTGGCCTTGAAGGCGTATAAGTTGCTCTTCGAGCAGCGCCAGGGTCTTCGGCACCCGGATCAGCACCCAGTCGAACGGCCCGCTCAGGGGCTCGCTGGCGGGAACGTGCGGTACGGCGTCATAGCTCATGCCATTGCGTGCCAGGTTCTTTTCCAGGCCTTGTGCAGCCAGGAAAGAGTCCGTGCTACTGACCACTGTGGCATGAGACGCCAGACTCGCCGCCAGCGCGCCAAAACTGTCATTGAGCACCAGCACCCGGCTTTGCAGGCTCAGCCCGGTTTCTGCAACATGATTGAGCAGGTACTCGTCAGCAGCATCGAATGCCTGCAGCGGCTCATCCTGTTGCTCGGGTTGGCGAATGAGATCAAGTTCAGCGAAAGGACTGATGAGCAGGGGCATTGGCGGGGGAACTCTGTGCAATCGAAAGTGTGCCAGTGAGCCCGAAGACAGGTGGGCTCGCCGAGGCAGACGATTTTACGTATTTTTTCGTTTTGATACCTGTTTGATTGCGGCTCGGCTGCCGGCTTTATCAGAACATCCCGCTCAGTGCGGCCTGTACGGCAGCAGCCGTCTTGTTGCAAACGCCCATTTTCTGAATGGCGCTGGCAATGTGAAAGTGGATGGTGCGCTCCTTCACGCAGAGAATCATTGCGATATCGCCAGCTGTCTTGCCTTCGGCGGACCACTTGAGGACTTCAATTTCTCTCTGAGTCAGGTTTTTTGCTGGCGAGGGCTGTGAAAATTTTATTTCCATTGTGCTCATGTAGCCTCCTTGCAGTACGTGTCCAGACCTTGCTGTTCGTTTATCCAGTCTAGGAACAAAAACACCGCAAACTGCGCCTGCGTGCATTACCCGGACGGATGGGCTGATGGCACTTGGCAGCGTGTTATCGGCCTTTTGGCTGGAACCCCCGTGCAAGAGAGGTCGCGGCAATTTGCCCTGTAGTGGTTCGGTCGGGCATTGGCTGACTCAAGAACCAAATACTCTAAGCCGCAGGGCCGCTGACCGGGTAATTCACCACAAACAGCCGGTGTTTATCGGGCCCGCTTTGCGGGACACTGGGTTCTGCTTTTCATATTCAGGAGTTCAAAGCACACCATGACCGTCAGTGACGACAAATTCACCCGACAGACACTGCAGCGTGTCACGCCGCTGACCAGCAACCTGTTCACCCTGCGCACCACGCGCGATCCCGGTTTTCGCTTTCGGGCAGGACAGTTTGCGCGCCTCGGTGTGACCAAGGCCGACGGCACCACGGTATGGCGTGCCTACTCGATGGTGTCTTCACCCCACGACGAGTTTCTGGAGTTTTTTTCCATCGTGGTGCCGGATGGCGAATTCACCAGCGAACTGAGTCGTCTGCGCGAAGGCGACGAATTGATGGTGGAAAAACTGGCGTTTGGTTATCTGACCCTGGACCGTTTTGTCGATGGACGCGACCTCTGGCTGTTATCCACAGGTACAGGTGTCGCGCCGTTTCTGTCGATCCTTCAGGATTTCGAGGTCTGGGAGAAGTTCGAACGGGTGATTCTGGTGTACAGCGTTCGTGAGTCCCGCGAACTGGCCTATCAGCAGTTGATTGGTGAACTGATGCAGCGTGAATATCTGGCTGAATACGCGGACAAGTTCCTGTTTCTACCGACTGTGACCCGCGAGCAGCATCCGGGCGCACTGAATGGCCGCATTACGCAGTTGATTGAAAACGGAGAGCTCGAGCGCGCGGCAGGCATCGCAATGACACCTGAGCATTCTCGGGTGATGCTGTGTGGCAACCCGCAGATGATCGACGACACACGCGCAGTGCTCAAACAGCGCGACATGCGCCTGAGCCTGTCACGCAAGCCGGGGCAGGTTGCGGTGGAGACGTATTGGTAAGTGGGGAAGGCAGAACGCTCTGCATGACTATCGTGCCAATGCTCCGCGTTGGCATGCAGTTCGTGACGCTCTGCGTCACACCGCGGTTCTTCGACATCAGGTGAATTGGTGCCCGACTCAGGTCACCTTTTCGCCCCTCGGCGAGTGACTTTGACGGGGCAAAGTAACCAAACCCCCTCGCTCCTGTTTCCGGCCCGACTTCGTCGGGTTCCTTCGCCCTGTCACTGATCCGGGGGTCGCCGCAACGGACCATCCATGGTCCGGTGCGGCTAGCCTGGCGTCCTGCCAGGCTACCCCCGGATCAGCGCCAGGACTCAGCCGTCACTAAGGTCGCACTCTGCGTCGTCTGTGCCATCGCGGTTGAAAAGCACTGCGTGGGGACGAGATAGACATCTCCTACGCACTCCGGACGTCAAATCAAAGCGGACGCGTAGGGTCGACAGTGACTGGCGCTGCCGGTTTGCTCTGTTCCTTGAGCAGGTCACGAATCTCGCTCAGCAACACTTCCTGCTTGGAAGGCGTTGGTGGCAGGGTCGGTGCCTTGGCTTCTTCGCGCTTGAGGCGGTTGATAGCCTTGACGCCCATGAAGATCGCGAACGCGACGATAATGAAGTCGATAACGGTCTGGATGAACTTGCCATAAGCCAGCAGCACGGCAGGTGCCGTACCTTGCGCGGGGCGCAGGGTGATGGCCAGGTCACTGAAGTCCACGCCGCCGATCAGCAAGCCTAACGGAGGCATGATCACGTCGCCGACGAACGACGAAACGATTTTGCCGAATGCCGCGCCAATGATGATACCGACGGCCATATCGACCACGTTACCTTTGACCGCGAAGGCCTTGAACTCGCTAAGTACGCTCATGGGTAATTCCTTGTTACAGATAAAAGTGATCCGGGAGAGTGTAGTCCAGCCTTACAGTTGCCGTCCGTTCTACGTTCAATCGACCGAAGCGGTCTGTGTAAGTTTTATCCGGTTTTGAAAGTCATGGTTCGCTGCGCAGGTAGCTGCCGGCTCAACCTGCGCTATCATGGGCGTTTTTTACGACTGGGGTTGTCATGGCCAAGGCCAAACGCTTGTACGGCTGCACCGAGTGCGGCGCGACATTTCCCAAGTGGGCGGGCCAGTGCAGCGAATGCGGTGCCTGGAACACTCTGGTCGAAACCATGATTGAGAGTGGCGCTGCTGCGCCGCCCACCGGGCGCACCGGCTGGACCGGTTCACAGGCGCAGATCAAAACCCTGGCAGAAGTCAGTGTCGAAGAGATCCCGCGCTTCTCCACCAATTCCACCGAGCTCGACCGGGTGCTGGGCGGCGGGCTGGTTGACGGCTCGGTGGTGCTGATTGGCGGCGACCCCGGCATCGGCAAGTCGACGATTCTGTTGCAGACGCTGTGCAATATCGCCCAGCGCATGCCCGCGTTGTATGTCACCGGCGAGGAATCCCAGCAGCAGGTGGCCATGCGTGCACGACGTTTGGGGCTGCCGCAGGACAAGCTGCGCGTCATGACTGAAACCTGTATCGAGACGATCATTGCCACGGCAAAGGTCGAGAAGCCCAAGGTCATGGTGATCGATTCGATCCAGACGATCTTCACCGAACAGTTGCAGTCCGCGCCGGGCGGCGTGTCGCAGGTTCGTGAAAGCGCGGCCTTGCTGGTGCGCTACGCCAAACAGAGCGGCACGGCGATCTTTCTGGTCGGTCACGTCACGAAAGAGGGTGCGCTGGCCGGTCCGCGTGTGCTTGAGCACATGGTCGACACCGTATTGTATTTCGAGGGCGAGTCGGATGGCCGTCTGCGTCTGCTGCGGGCGGTGAAGAACCGCTTCGGCGCGGTGAACGAGCTGGGCGTGTTCGGCATGACCGACAAGGGCCTGAAAGAAGTCTCCAACCCGTCGGCGATTTTCCTCACCCGTGCTCAGGAAGAAGTGCCGGGCAGTGTAGTCATGGCCACCTGGGAAGGCACGCGGCCGATGCTGGTGGAGGTTCAGGCGCTGGTGGACGACAGCCACATGTCCAACCCGCGTCGTGTAACGCTGGGTCTGGACCAGAATCGTCTGGCCATGCTACTGGCGGTCCTGCATCGACACGGCGGTATTCCGACTCACGATCAGGACGTGTTTCTCAACGTAGTAGGCGGGGTGAAAGTGCTCGAAACCGCATCCGACCTGGCCTTGATGGCGGCGGTGATGTCCAGCCTGCGCAATCGTCCGCTGCCGCACGACTTGCTGGTGTTTGGCGAAGTGGGGTTGTCGGGCGAGGTCAGGCCGGTGCCCAGCGGCCAGGAGCGCCTCAAGGAAGCCGCCAAGCATGGCTTCAAGCGGGCCATCGTACCTAAAGGCAATGCGCCGAAGGAAGCACCGCCCGGTTTGCAGATCATTGCCGTCACGCGTCTGGAGCAGGCACTGGATGCGTTGTTCGAGTAACCTCGTCCTGAGGATTATCCGTGCAGTTCGATCAAGGCTGCCAGTTCCCGATCCAGTTCCTCTGTGTCTCCGAGGTTCAATTCGACCAGCCGCTTCAGGTGGCTGATTGACTCCAGCCCTATGTGCAGGCAAACGAATCCTAATTGCCGGTTGTTGTCATGGGTGACTTTGACATCCATTTTCACATGGGCGTCGTTGCTTAGAATGATGTCGACTTCAAAGAGCTGCGCCTGATCACCGCTCCACGGATCAGGCCGTTCGATCAGCAACCCTTTCAGGGACAGGTCGACCAGTTGAACCTTCCAGGTCTGATCGCCTTGCTTCAAATCGGTTTTGGCATCAAAGGCAATGCGTTTGAAACGACGGCGATCTTCGGGTGAGTCGGTCATCGAATGAACTCTCTTGTTGACCGCCACCGTAGGTCAGCCGGCAGGTCGTTATCTGATCAATTCTGTTGTTCCTGCACGATAGACCTGAAAGCCATTCCAGAACAGTTCCGCATCACTGTTTTGTGATCCGGCAACCATCTGTCGAGTCCATTCCAGCCCTCTATGCCGGGTATCTGCCGCAATTGATCAAATTTCGCTCTAGACCATGGTTGGGGGTGGTCTTTCGCTGATCCGGCGCTAAACTCGCACTGCTTGCCTTCTAGTCAAATCTGCTGGAATAAAAAATGAAAAATAATAATAGTCTGATGCGCCATGTTCCCTGGCTCATCGTCGCAATTGTCGGGGCATGTGCCCTTGGGGTCGTGGCCTTGCGTCGCGGAGAAGCGATCAACGCTTTGTGGATAGTGGTCGCTGCGGTGGCTATCTATCTGGTTGCCTATCGTTACTACAGTCTGTTCATCGCCACCCATGTCATGCAGCTCGATCCGCTGCGCGCGACACCGGCGGTGGTCAACAACGATGGTCTGGACTACGTGCCGACCAACAAACACATCCTTTTCGGTCACCACTTTGCTGCCATCGCTGGTGCAGGCCCGCTGGTCGGCCCGGTACTGGCCGCGCAAATGGGTTATCTGCCCGGTACGCTCTGGCTGATCGCCGGCGTGGTGCTGGCCGGTGCGGTACAGGATTTCATGATCCTGTTTCTCTCCACGCGCCGTGACGGTCGCTCGCTGGGCGACATGGTTCGCGAAGAAATGGGCCGTATCCCCGGCACCATCGCCCTGTTCGGCTGTTTCCTGATCATGATCATCATCCTGGCGGTGCTGGCGCTGATCGTGGTCAAGGCCCTGGCCGAGAGCCCGTGGGGCATGTTCACGGTCATGGCGACGATCCCGATCGCGATGTTCATGGGCATCTACATGCGCTACATCCGTCCGGGCCGTATTGGTGAAATCTCCATCGTAGGCGTCATTCTGTTGCTCGGTTCGATCTGGGTCGGCGGGATGGTAGCGGCGGATCCGACCTGGGGGCCGATGTTCACGTTCACCGGTGTGCAGATCACCTGGATGCTGGTCGGTTACGGTTTTGTAGCGGCCATGCTGCCGGTCTGGCTGCTGCTTGCGCCCCGTGACTACCTGTCGACCTTCCTGAAAATCGGCACCATTCTGGCACTTGCAATCGGCATCCTGATTCTGGCGCCCGAGCTGAAAATGCCCGCCCTGACCCAGTTCACCAACGGCACAGGCCCGGTCTGGAAGGGCGCACTGTTCCCGTTCCTGTTCATCACTATCGCTTGCGGTGCGGTATCGGGTTTCCACGCGCTGATCTCTTCGGGCACCACGCCCAAGCTGCTGGATAACGAAAAGAACGCTCGTTACATCGGTTACGGCGGCATGTTGATGGAGTCGTTTGTGGCCATCATGGCAATGGTTGCTGCCTCGGTGATCGAGCCAGGCGTGTACTTCGCCATGAACAGCCCGGCTGCGGTGGTTGGCAGTGACGTGGTGACTGTCGCGCAGACTGTCTCCAGCTGGGGCTTTGCCATCACACCGGAGCAATTGACTGCTGTTGCAAAAGACATTGGTGAAAACACTGTGCTGGCGCGTGCCGGTGGTGCGCCGACGCTGGCGGTCGGTATCGCGCAGATCCTTCATCAGGTGTTGCCGGGTGAAAACACCATGGCGTTCTGGTACCACTTCGCGATTCTGTTCGAGGCACTGTTTATTCTGACCGCAGTCGACGCCGGTACACGAGCCGGACGCTTCATGCTGCAGGATCTGCTGGGCAGTTTCGTTCCAGCCCTGAAACGCACCGAGTCGTGGACGGCCAACGCCATCGGCACCGGCGGTTGCGTGGCGCTGTGGGGCTATCTGCTGTATCAAGGCGTAATCGACCCGCTGGGCGGCATCAATACCCTGTGGCCGCTGTTCGGCATCTCTAACCAGATGCTCGCCGGTATCGCGCTGATGCTGGCCAGCGTAGTGCTGATCAAAATGAAGCGTCAGCGCTATGTGTGGGTGACCATGCTGCCTGCCACCTGGCTGCTGATCTGCACCGTGACCGCTGGCCTGATCAAGCTGTTCGACGCCAATCCTGCGGTGGGCTTCCTGGCCCTGGCCAAGAAGTACAGCGCGGCGGCAGATGCTGGCCAGATTCTGGCCCCGGCCAAAACCATGGACCAGATGCAGCATGTGATCTTCAACGCTTACACCAATGCCGGGCTGACCGTACTGTTCCTGTTTGTGGTGTTCAGCATCCTGTTCTACGCCATTAAAGTGGGCCGCGCGGCCTGGACGACCAAGGAGCGCACCGACAAGGAAGCGCCGTTCCAGGCCATGCCGCCAGCGTCGCAGGTGTGACGATGGCTACCCACAGAGGAATTGCCCATGTTCAATGACCTGAGTCGCCTCGGCAAATACCTCGGTCAGGCCGCGCGCCTGATGGTGGGCATGCCGGACTACGACACCTACGTCGAACACATGCAGAACACCCACCCGGACAAGCCGATGATGACCTACGAGCAGTTCTTCCGGGAACGGCAAGAGGCACGGTACGGCGGCAAGGCCGGTCCGAAGTGCTGTTGATCCGCTGATTTGCGTTATGGTTTGATCCGACGCGCCGCAGGCCATCACCTGTGGCGCGTTTTCATTTCAGCTGAATGCCTCACGCCAGGAGCCTTATGACTGAGTTGCAACCCATCCCCGTGACCGTGCTGACCGGTTTTCTGGGCGCCGGCAAGACCACTTTGCTGCGCCACCTGCTCAAAGCCGAGCACGGCCTGAAAATCGCCGTGATCGAAAATGAATTCAGCGATGCAGGTATCGACAGCCAGTTGCTGGGCACCGACCCAGTACAGATCATGACCCTGTCCAATGGCTGCGTGTGCTGCACCATCCACACCGACCTGACCAAAGCGCTCTACCTGTTACTGGAGCGCCTGGACAGTGGCGAAATCGCCTTCGACCGACTGGTGATCGAGTGCACCGGGCTGGCCGATCCCGCACCCGTCGCGCAGACCTTCTTCATCGATGAAGAGCTGCGCGAGCGTTATATCCTTGACGGCATCATCACCCTGGTCGACGCCGCGCACGCCGATACCCACCTGGCGCAAACCATCGCTCAGGCGCAGATCGGCTTTGCCGACCGGTTGCTGGTGAGCAAGCGTGATCTGGTCGACGACGCAGCCTTCGATGCCCTTAGCGCACGGCTGACCCGCATCAACCGCCGTGCCCCGATCCGCATCGTCGAATATGGCAACATCGACCTTGCCGAACTGCTCGATGTGCGCGGCTTCAACCTCAACGCCGACCTCGGCGGCGGCATGACCCTACGCCCGGTGGCGCCGGCCGGCAATTCCGCTGACCGCATCAGCAGCCTGGTCCTGCGCAGCGACAAACCACTGAATCTGGACCGCCTCAGCGAGTTCATGAATGAACTGCTCGAAGACCACGGCAAACAACTGCTGCGCTACAAGGGCGTGCTCAACATCGAAGACGAACCACGCAAGATGGTGTTTCAGGGCGTGCTCAAGCTCTACGGCTTCGACTGGGACACCGAGTGGGCCGAAGGCGAAAAGCGCGAGAGCGTGATTGTGTTCATTGCCGATGAATTGCCGGAGGAGAAGATTCGGGCGGGGTTCGAGAAGGTATGCGGTTGAGAGGTCGTTCAGCGGCCAGGCATCTGCCCACACAATGAGTTGCCCAACAAAAAGCCCCGGCTCTCACGAGTCGGGGCTTTTGGTACTGCGTTTAAGCCAGGCTTATCAAGCGCCGTAAACCGGCAGCTTGGCGCAGATGGCTTTGACCTTCTCGCGAACCGCGTCGATCACGGCTTCGTTGTTCAGATCAGCCAGGATGTCGCAGATCCAGCCGGCCAGTTCCTTGCACTCAGCTTCCTTGAAGCCGCGAGTGGTCACTGCCGGGGTGCCGAAGCGCAGGCCGGAGGTGACGAACGGGGAGCGTGGGTCGTTCGGTACGGAGTTCTTGTTGACGGTGATGAAGGCGCGACCCAGAGCGGCGTCGGCGTCTTTACCGGAGATGTCCTGTTTGATCAGCGACAGCAGGAACAGGTGGTTCTCGGTACCGCCGGACACGACGTCGAAGCCACGCTCGATGAACACGCCGGCCATGGCCTTGGCGTTCTTCACCACTTGCTGCTGGTAGGTCTTGAACTCAGGCTGCAGCGCTTCCTTGAAGCACACGGCCTTGGCCGCGATGACGTGCTCCAGCGGGCCGCCCTGGGAGCCAGGGAATACCGCGGAGTTCAGCTTCTTCTCGATCTCGGCGTTGGCGCGCGCCAGGATCAGGCCGCCACGTGGACCGCGCAGGGTCTTGTGCGTGGTGGTGGTCACGACGTCGGCGAATGGCACCGGGTTCGGGTAGACGCCTGCGGCGACCAGACCGGCGACGTGCGCCATGTCGACGAACAGGTAGGCACCGACCTTGTCAGCGATGGCGCGGAAGCGCGGGAAGTCGAGGATCTGCGAGTAGGCAGAGAAACCGGCGACGATCATTTTTGGCTTGTGCTCGACGGCCAGGCGTTCGACTTCGTCGTAGTCGATCATGCCGTTGGCATCGATGCCGTACTGAACGGCGTTGTACAGTTTGCCCGAGGACGAAACGCTGGCACCGTGGGTCAGGTGACCACCGTGAGCCAGGCTCATGCCCAGAATGGTGTCGCCGCCTTGCAGCAGGGCCAGGTAGACCGCCGAGTTGGCTTGCGAACCGGCGTGTGGCTGGACGTTGGCGTAATCAGCGCCGAACAGTTCCTTGGCGCGGTCGATGGCCAGTTGCTCGACAACGTCGACGTATTCGCAACCACCGTAGTAGCGCTTGCCTGGATAGCCTTCGGCGTACTTGTTGGTCAGGGCCGAGCCCTGAGCTTCCATGACGGCCGGACTGGTGTAGTTTTCCGAGGCAATCAGCTCGATGTGTTCTTCCTGACGCAGAGCTTCTTGCTCCATGGCGGCAAACAGATCGGCGTCGTACTTGGCGATAGTCAAATCACGGCTGAACATGGCAGTCCTCAAGGGGGCATGGCGGAAAAGGCGGCTATTCTACCCCATCGGGTTTTATCTGGCATATGAAAGGCAGTCATCTTGAACAGTGACGGCGCTCACGCGGGTTTCTACGAGGGCCGAATCATGGCCGTGCTGCAGGCGCAAGGCTTGTTCTGAGTGGGGCCCGGCCGCATGAGATGGTCAAGATCAATTTAGTCATCGGCGGCGTGAACCGGGCACATCCACTCGAAATTTCAGTGATCACGCATCGATTTGCCCTCAATTAACGGAACCGTTCCGGGCCGGACGACACTCAGTCGGTCTGTTGCCCGTACCCACCGACAATAGGGAAAACGCCCATGATGCCCTCCCAGATAACGCGCACCCCTCATTCCTCATTGCCGGACGTTGCTCCTGCGTCCTCCGGTGCCACCGGCGTTTGTGAGCAAACCCCGCAGCAGGCTCGTACCGTGGCGTTTTTTGCCTCCGGCGAGCTGGCTGTGGCATTTGGTCGCACCTCGACCGCGCCAGCGCAGGACTCTGTACGTCTGTTGTCTGCTCTTCAGCGTGAGCTGGATAAACAGCAGCCGTCCTGGCCCACAGTTTCCCAGCTCTGCCACAGCCTGGCCGAGGTCGCCACGACCGAGCAGGGTTGGCACCAACTTGCCGGCGAGGATCAGGCGCCGGCGCTGAAAGACCTGCTTGACCGCTGTATTGGCCGGCTGGCCGATATGCCTGCTTCTCATGCATCTCACGACTCACTGTCGCTGGCCTGCGAGGGGCTCAGGACGGCACGGTTGCACCAATCCATCGCTCGTTTGACTGCCCGGTCGCCCGCCTTGGCCCTGGCGGTTCCGGATCTGCTGGCGTTGACTCATCTGGATCCCGAGACGCTGGGTGCAGAGCCATCTGTTGTTTTGTCTTACACGCTCTTCAGCCATTTCGTGCGCACAGCCAAGCAGCGTACCGCGGAGTTGAATGACAGCCTCCAGCGTCAACCCGAAGCGGTCGTCAGTCTGCTGCGCTCACATGCCGACACGCTCAATGACCTGGAGACGTTGCCCGGCGCATTGCAGACATTGACCGAAAATTGCCAGGACGCGCCAGCCTGCAATGAATTGCGCGAGCTGGCGGAAGTGGCGGGGGCGCTGCTGCAGATATTGCGCGAACACGACATTTTGCCAAGGCTGGAAGCAATCTCCATCGAGCCAGGCGAAGCACCTGCACCTGGCCATGAGGCTGCCGAGCCCCGGCTGACGAGAAGCCAGGCATTGCTCAAGGCCGGCGGCAATCTGGTGCGCAAGTTTGATGCCTACGGGGCGCTCGCGCCGATGGATGACAAGGGGTTGCTGGCCTTGATGCGCACCCCGGCGCCACACCTGTCGCCCGATCAGATGCATGCCTTCCTGAACAGGCATGTGCTGCATCTCACGCAGGAACAACGCGATATCGTCAGCAATACCCCGTTGCCCTTCGCCCCTGAAGGAGACGTTGAGGCCCGGTGCGGCATGGGGTTCGATGAAAAACTGCGGTTGGCGCTGGCCAACGGTTCGCTGGTATTGAGCGAGGAGCAACTGGCCCGTCTTGGTCATTTGCCCAGTGCTGCTACCACGACGTCCGACGTTGTGAAGACGCTGCTGGAAAAACCATCGTCGGCGCTGAGCGAAGCCGAGCGTGACATGTTGGGCGCAATCGTTCAGGCCAACGGCCAGGGTCAACTCGACGCCTGGCGCGCTCACAACGAACAGTTGCCTGCAGTGTTGAGCCGCTCGGGGCTACCCTCTGATGTGAAAGACGAGTTGCTCAGCCTTAACCAAAGCATGAATGCCGAACTGGGCACGCTCAAGAACGGTGCCTCGTTCAAGAGTCGCATCCTTGCAAGTCCGGCGATGCTGCTCGCGCTGGCACCCTTGCCACTGGCCGTGGCGTTCGTCAGCAAGGACAACTCCTACAGCTCATCGCTGGTTGCCCACTTCACCAAGAACGCAGTGTTCATGGCTGGCCTGATGATGAACGAGCTGACCAACGCGCGGACCAATGTCGATCACGGCCTGAACCGCTACTTCGTCACCGTGCTGGCCAACGCCATCGTGGCGCAGCCCACCTTTGCCAGGAACGAACACCTGCTGGAGCAGGTCGGCTTCGGTATCGCAACGGCCGTGGCATCGGGCGCAGCCACGCTGGGCGTATTCAACCGCGAATCGATCGCCGCCGCCTTCAAGCTCGCCAAGAGCAAGCTTTCCAGGCAAGACACCGGAAACGCCAGCATCCCGGAGGAAGACCATCTTGCCGTGGCCAGTCATTTCGACGTCAGCGAGCATTTTGCCCAGCAGATGAAAGTGGCGACCGAATTGTACAAGCAAGACAAAAGCATCACCGACATCATGAACTCGAGCCTGACGTACCTGGGCACCAAGAGCAGCGAGTTCCAGGCCAGGTTCGAAAGCGCCGATGCCCTGCGCGCAGGTCTGCAACTGGCCGAGGGGGAGCGCAAGGCGGACCCTGACTTCTACACCAAGCTGGGCCTGGTGGCCCTGACGGCGAGTATCGGTGCGGCGCTGGTGATGTTGATGAAGAGCATGGTCGGCAAAGCCGATTACGCGGCGGACGGCGTCTGGTGCGTATCGGAGATGCTCAAGCTGGCCATGAACCCTGAAGTCGACATGCAAAAGGCGGTTCAGGTCTTCAAGGAAATCGTCGGCCTGAATCTGGTGATGACAGGGTTTCTGGGCGTCAACAAAGTCTGGAATTTTCTCGACAAGGGGATCAAAGGCTATGCCTCCGGTGCTGCGGTCCTGACCGCAGCCAACCTCACGCTTCCCGGTATGGTTGGAGAAGTGGCTGGCGCAGCAGCCGGCAAAGGCTTGAGCTACCTGACTGACAAAGGCAAGGCGGTGCATCAGGCTGGCAGGGCGGCTGCGTCCTGGGCCGGGAATTACGTCGGCACCTCGCGTCTGGGGAGCGCGGTCGGCACCCTGCAAACGGCAATTCCGGGCAGGATCGCAGGCGGGCAGGTAGTGGCGGGTCTCTACGACCGCTTCCGGTACCTGACCGGGTCGCACCCGACGCCGGCACAGCAAGCGGCTGGCGAGCCATAAGCCTGTAGCCGACAGACCGCCGCCTGCAACGCAGGCGGTGGTCTCGCCACCGCCAATAATCCCGTCGCATCAACCCGCACAAGCGTTTAACGGCGGCCTGCGTGCGGCCCACGGCTGGGCGCGTTCCAGTTGCCCGGCGAGGCTCAGCAAGGTCAGTTCGTCGCCAAACCGCGCGGCGAAGTGAGAGCCCAGCGGCAGCGAATCGGCTGTCCAGTAGAGGGGCACGGACATGGCCGGCTGGCCTGTCGCGTTGAAGATCGCCGTGTAGGGCGAGTAGCTGTGCGAAAGCGCGATGAAGTCCTGCAGAGAACGGCTGTCGTCGTCGAAGGCCAGCTCCCCCAGGCGGCGCGGCGCGCGGTCGAGCGTCGGGGTGAGAACAATGTCGTACTCGTCGAAGAAACCGGCCATCGCCCGGCCCAGTGCATGCATCGATTCGACCGCGGAAATGTAGCGTGTTGCAGGCAGTTGCCCGCGTTCGCGCAGAATCACGCGGGTGCGCCGCTCCAGTTCATCCATGGCCACCGGGAAACTGCGCATTTTGCCCAGCAGATCGAGCTAGCCCTGGGTGTGTGAGCCGATGATGTCGAACGTCGCATCAAGAAATTCAGGTAACTGAACCGGCAACGTCGCCGGGACCACGTAATGCCCGAGCGCTTCCAGCAAGGCCGCAGTGTGTTGCAGTGCGGCCAGGGCTTCCGGTTCGGCGGGCCAGGGTGATATTGCCGAGATCAAGGCGATTTTCAGGCGCCTGGGATCGCGTCCTGCAGCATGTGCAAACGGCGTCGCCGGTATGGGCGCCGCATAGGGAGCCCCCAGGTCACTCCCGGCAGTGGCATCAAGCAGTGCCGCGCTGTCGCCTACCGACAGGGTGATCGCATGAGCGGTGCTCAGGCCTGCCCAGCCCTCGCCGACCATCGGGCCGGACGGCAGCAGGCCGCGCGAGGGCTTGAAGCCGAATACGCCGCAGCAGGAAGCAGGTACGCGAAGCGAGCCGCCGCCGTCGTTGCCATGAGCGAAGGGGATGGCGCGCGCCGCCACCAGAGCGGCGGCACCCCCGCTGGAACCACCCGCGCTGTGCTGCAGATTCCACGGATTGCAGGTCGCGCCGAAGCGTTGCGATTCGGTGCTGTAGGACACGCCGAATTCAGGGGCGGTGGTCGCTCCGATCAGTTGGCAGCCGGCCTGGCGCAGCCGGCTGACGATTTCGCAGTCGATGTCTGAGCGAAACTCGCCCAGCGCATGCGAGCCACTGGTCATCCGTGCTCCGGTCATCGGGGTGAACATGTCTTTCACCAGGGTCGGTACGCCTGCCATGACGCCCTGTCTGACGCTGCTTCCGCTCGCCTGGCTGCGCGCCTGATCGTAAAGCCTTTCGCTGATGGCGTTCGGGCCGGTCTCGACCTGCTCGACCCGCGCGATTGCGGTTTCCAGCAGCTCGCCGGGGCTCACCTCGCCATTGCGTACCAGTGTTGCCAGGCCACGGCCGTCCAGCGTTTTGAATAATTCGTGCAGGTCGTTCATCGATCGTCTCCAGGATTGAAAGCGTGTCGTCGCGGTGCGCACGCCACTTAAAAGCTGATGCCGGTACGCAGCGCCACGGTGTAGCCCTCGGCACGGTTGCGGGCGTCGAACTCCTTGTAGGCGTGCAACCAGATGGGCGGCAGCCCGGCGCCGGGTTTGAAGTAACTCACTGCAGGGCCTGCGGCGAGTACCCGCGCGCGATTGCCGCGGCTCAGCCCCGGCGCGTCGTCGTCCGACAGCTGCCGGTAGTAGTAGCCGCCGATGCCGACGCTCCAGTCGCCAACATGCTGGCCCACTGCAAACTCATGCCGGTACTCAACGCCACTGCGGTAATCGGTGTCGGGGTTACGCGCGCTTATATCGATCTGGAAACTCCAGGAAACCTCGAAGCCGTCGGGTGAAATGTAGGTCGCATTCAACAGCGGAGAGACCGTCCAGTGATGGGTGCCAGGGCTGACCAGACGGTTTTTGTCATAGTCCCCGGTGGGCGCCTGAATCATCAGTTGGGTATTGATGCCCAGCCCCGGCCCGAGCTTCCAGTCCAGGATGATCGGCACCACTTGCAGGTCCGCCTGGCGAAACAGCGCTGCGCTGTCGCTGACTACCCGTTGCCCCCCCGACGTTCACGCCCAGGTCTGCATCCATCTTGAAAAAGATCGGCACCACCGCGAAACCATAGCGGGCCCCTAAAAATGCCTGATCGGTCATTCGCAAGTAGGCGAGGCCGATCGCCAGGACGTTGATCTGGAAGTCGTTGGGGCTGTCATTGCCGTGGCTGTCCTTGATGACATCCGCGTGGTAGTTGCTGATACGCATGCCGACGGTGCCATTGGGGTGGTGGGCGGCATGAAACCTGCGCCAAAGTCAAAAACGCCAGCGGCTGTCGTGGGCGCCGCATTCTCGGTGGCGCACGCAGTGGACGATAACCACAGGATCGCCATGGCGAGCCCTAAAGCGCTGAGAAAGTGGTTTTTTAATGACATCGGTAAGTGCCTTGTTATTTTTATGGGCGAGCACAGCCCTCCCTTGCGGGGTGGCAGTTAATGGAAAAACCCGAGGCCAGCATCGACGCGAACGCAGGCTCCATGGAAAGCAGCACGCCGTAACGATCACTCACCGCCATGGCGGTCTCATCGTAGGCCCCCTGAGTTTCCCGCAGGGTCGTGAGCGTGCGCAGATAACTGGCCTGTTCAGCGGCGATCAGATGCGGCATCAGCCACTCGATCAGGCGTTTGTCCAAGGGCGAAAAGGGTGTGTGGTCGGCCGAGCGAAACAGCGTCAAATGCAAGCCCTGCTGGGTGTGCGGGTCGGTCAGGACTATGCCCAGCGCGAAGCAAAGGTCGTACTGGCGTCCGAGGTCGGCAAGCGCGGGAGGAGCATCCGCTGCCGTGCAGTGAATGACCTGACAGACGCCCTGAGTCTGATGCATTCTGCCGACGCTGGCATCCGAGGTCTTGAGTTGCTCCCACTCGGCGGCGTAACCGGAGGGCAGGCCGAGCAAAAAGGAACTGTGCTCGACGGGCCAGTTGTCACGCCTGGTGGATCTGCCCCACCAGGCCTTGTCGAACTGCACCAGCGCGCGCCCGCTCAAGCGCCTGTTGATGAAACGTAGAGATAGACGCGCTGCTGACCTCGGTCTGAAGCGCGAGAATCACCTTGTTCAAGGCTTCCACGGCCTGACAGGAAACACTGTCCAGGGACGTTGTATCGCTGATCATGCTACCCCCTTGTGTTCTTTGTTATGGGTAGAGCGCTCGCTGTCGTCGACGCTGTGCGAGGCAGTGGCTCAAGTCTACTCATATTCAAGGGTTCGGCTATCGTTCAAATGGACGATGGCGACGTTGCGAGAACTGGCCCTCAATCCAGCATGAACAACGCGTCGTTGCTGAATTGCGCTTCGAACTGGGCAGGTGGCATCGGGCGGCCGAACAGGTAGCCCTGGACTTCGTCGCAGTCGTGTTCGCGAAGAAACTCCAGTTGCTCGTGGGTTTCTACGCCTTCGGCGATCACCGAGAGGTTCAGGCTGTGGGCCATGGCGATGATAGCGCGGGCGATCTGGGCGTCCTGCTCTCCGGACGGCAGGCCATCGACGAAGGTGCGGTCGATCTTCAGTACGTCGATCGGAAACTGTTTGAGGTAGTTCAGCGACGAGTAGCCGGTGCCGAAGTCATCGACGGCGATGCTCAGGCCGAGGTTCTTGAGGCCATCGAGTATCTGCATGGCCTCGTTGACCTCGCGCATCAGGATGCTTTCGGTCAGCTCCAGTTCCAGGCAGGCGGGTGACAGGCCGGTCTGTTCGAGTATGTGGGCGATGCGTTTACCGAGCTGACCGTCCGAGAACTGCCGTGCCGAGATGTTGACCGACACCTTGGGCACGCGAACCCTGGCCTGATGCCAGTGCTTGAGTTGACGGCAGGCTTCGGCCAGGACCCAGTCGCCGACTTCCACGACCAGCCCGAGCTCTTCGAGCACCGGGATGAAGTCGTTGGGCGGGACCAGTCCGCGGCGCGGATGGCGCCAGCGCAACAGGGCTTCCGCGCCCGTCAGGCGTTTGCCGTCGCCGCTGAACTGCGGTTGGTAGAAGAGGGTGAACTCCTTCTGCTCCAGGGCGTGGCGCAAGTCGCTTTCCAGCTCCAGACGCTCCAGCGCGGTCGCGTTCATGTCGGCCTGATAGAACTGGAAGTTGTTCTTGCCGCGCTCTTTGGCGTGATACATCGCCGTGTCGGCGTTCTTCATCAACTGGCTCAGTTCCTTGCCGTCCTGCGGGCTGAGCGCGATGCCGATGCTGGCAGTGACAAAGAACTCGCGGCCTTCAAGTACAAACGGCGTCACCAGACTGGTCAGAATCCGCTCGGCCACGTGAATGGCGCGAGACAGCGCGGCTTCGCGCGTGGTGTCCGGCTGCAGTAACAGGGTGAACTCATCCCCGCCCATGCGTGCCACGGTGTCGTCGGAAGACACGCAGGCGAGTAGCCGCGTGGCCATTTCCTGAAGCATCCGGTCGCCAGCGGCATGGCCCAGCGAGTCATTGATCGGTTTGAAGCGGTCGAGGTCGAGGAACATCAATACCACCCAAGCCTGTTGGCGCTCGGCGTGTTGCAGCGCCGAATGCAGACGGTCCTGAAACAGGGTGCGATTGGGCAGGTGAGTCAGGGCGTCGTAATAGGCCAGACGGTGGATGCGGTCCTCGCTGGCCTTGCGCTCGCTGATATCGCTGAAAAAGCACACATAACTCGCCAGATCGCCTTCGTCGTCGAGCACTGCGGTAATGCCGACCCAGGCCGGGTAGTGTTCGCCGTTACGGCGCTTGAGCCTGATTTCACCTTCCCAGGTGCCTTGGCCGTTCAATTGCTTGAGGATGTAGCGCAGGTGGTTTTCCTGTTCCGATTCCACCGTGAGCATGCCCGGTAGCTGGTCGAGCACCTGGGCAACTTCGTAGCCGCTGACGCGGGTGAACGCCTCGTTGGCCTGAACGATATAGCCGGCAGGGTCGGTAATGAGGATCGCCGATGTCGAGTGTTCAAATACGGTGGCGGCCATGCGCAGGTCTTTTTCTGCCCGACGCTGCTGGCTGATGTCCCGGCCGACCCCGAAGATACCCTCGAAATTGCCGTGCTCGTCCCACACCAGCACCACCCGCAGTTCCACTGGTATCTTGCGGCCGTCTGCACGCAGGCAGTCGAACAGAAACATTCTGGTCGTCACCTCTTCGCGCAATCTGGCGAGTTCCTGAGGTTTGTGCAGCACCTTGCCGATGCGGTTGATGAGCGCATCGAAACCGATCACTTGCTGAGGGTTGGCAATGACGGCGGACCAGCCGTTCTGGAGAATCCACTCGGCGCTGTACCCCAGCGCGCTTTCCACCGAGGGGCTGACGTAATTGACTGCCAACTGGCCATCCGTGGAAAAGATCACATCGCTGATGCTTTCAGCGAGCATGCGGTAACGCTGTTCGCTGTCACGCAGCGACTGGCTGGACGAAACCTGCTCGGTAATGTCCGTGGCGATGCCGATGATGCGGGTGACCAGGTTCTCTGCGTCCCAGGCCAGTGCCTGTTCGCGAACATCGAAGCAGCGCCAGTTGTTCTCGCGATCCCGGAAGCGCAACACACATTGCAATAACTCGTTATGGCCGTGGTGGCGCTGGCGCAGGCGCATGTCCTGATAGCTTCTGGCGTCGTCAGGGTGCAGCAGGACTTCCCAGAAGAACTCGCCCATGGCGCGCAGCTCGGACTTGCTGTAGCCCAGCGTGTAGCCGAAATGGTGGTTGCTGTAGATCACACGCTGGCTGAGTACGTCCTGAACGTACAAGTGGTCCGGTACGGTTCGCACCACGTCGGACCAAAAGCTCTCGCGGTCCAGCAATGACAGCTCGATCTGCTTGCGGCTGGTGATATCGCCGATGCTGAGAATAACGGCATCGAAGTCGCTGCGTGATTCGGGCAGGCGCATGACCAGCCATAGATGCTGGTCCTGGCCGCACGCGCGTGTCAGGCAGATTTCCAGCTCCAGCCTTGGCAACCCGGCGAGAACAGCCTGAATGACCTGAACGCCGATGCCGGGGCGCGACCGCGATTCGCCCTCGATCAACGGCTGCCACGCCTGCTCACTGTGTTCGATTTCCAGCAGGCCCAGGGCAACTTCGTTGAGTTCGTTGATTCGCAACTGCTGCAACAGTCTTTTCAGCGAGGCTGGCTGGCTTTTGAGCAGAAGCTCGAAGTCTTCGTCCGTTCTGACCTCGAGTGCTTCCAGCTGCTCTTGCAGACCCGACATGTCCATGACGCAGATCGCAACGCCTGCACCCTCGAAGATATCGCGATAGCGGCGGCGGCTTTGCAGCATCTGGCGCTGGCGTTTGCGCAGACTCATCAGCGCGATCAGCGGCAGGATCGACAGCAGCAGGCCTATCAGGCATTTGCCGATCAGTGGCGCAAGCAGCTCGCTGCGGGCCTTGTAGGTATCGAACAGGCCTCGCAGTTGCCAGTCACTATTGCTCAGTGGCTGAAGCAGAATGGTCTCGGAAAGACCGCTGTCTGCCTCGTTGGAGGGCGCCGGTTCACGGAGGAGAACCCGCTGGGTCTTGCGTTGTTCAAGGCGCCACACATGTTGAAAGTATTGAGCGGGCTGGCTGGTCAGGTCCTTCAAGGCGTCGGGTGCCATGCGCAGCGCCCAGTAATCGCCGCTGACGCCACCGCCTTGGCGGATCAGTACATAAATCTGTTTACCGTCTTCGGTGCCGGTGTAGAAATAGGGGTGTCCTTGGGCCTTTTTCATGGCCTGCTTGAGAAACTCTCCGTCGCGGGATGCCTCGGCGCTGTCACTGACAATGTCACCCGTCGGGTTCAGTCGCGCGGCGCTGCGCAGCGCGGGCAGGGCAGTACGAAGGCTTGCCAGTGCCGTCGGCTGCTCCAGCCGGTCTCCGGAGGATTGCGCCTCGTCCAGCAGATTCATGGCGATTTGCGCCTTGAGTGCCATGTTCAGACTCATTCGGTCGGAAAGCTGGATGCTGTACTCCAGGCTGCGCTGGCGCTGGCGTTCCTGAGTCTGGTGAAACTGTTCGATCAATTGCCAGAGCAGCAGTGCAAGCACCACCAACACCAGCGCGGCCAATACACCTTTCACTGAGCCGCGCAAAGGCCTGGTCGCACTGTCGGTAGCGACACTGGATGACGGCAGAGGCGTTGAAGTGGGCAAATCGTTGTTCCTGACTGCTGGACTGAAGCAGCGATGCTTTATGTAAAATAAGCGGGTCGCCCAAAGAGGGCGGCTAGCATGCCTTTACTTGTGGCAGAGTGCCAGCCCCGTTGGGCCGGATCGTTTGCCCTGCACGCTGCATTCGGGTAGCTTTGCGCAACGCGTGGTATCCACCGACTCCTGCATGAGTGACTCCACTTTTTGCAATATCGACCAGGCTTTATATGTTTCAGCACGGCCCCGATCTGTTTCTGCCTGGGTTCATTCAAGGCTCGGAACGGTCTCGCGGCAAGTCTTGCGGACAAATAAAAGCTTTTTTCCGGCCGGAGCTTTAAGCTCGCGTTCCAAATCGGTCCTCATCACAGACGCTAGGTTTTCATTTCATGGCTCAATACGTCTACACCATGCATCGGCTGAGCAAAGTTGTGCCGCCGAAGCGTGAAATCCTGAAAAACATCTCTCTGTCTTTCTTCCCCGGCGCCAAGATCGGCGTGCTGGGTCTCAACGGCTCGGGCAAGTCCACGCTGTTGAAAATCATGGCTGGCGTCGACACCGAATTTGACGGCGAAGCGCGCCCGATGCCCGAGCTTAATGTGGGTTATCTGCCGCAAGAGCCACAACTTGACCCGAACAAGACGGTCCGTGAAGTGGTTGAAGAGGCAGTCAGCGTGATCAAGGACGCCCAGGCGCGTCTTGATCAGGTTTACGCCGAATATGCCGAGCCGGACGCTGATTTCGACAAGCTGGCAGCCGAGCAGGCCAAGCTTGAAGCGATCCTGCAGGCCAGCGACGGTCATAACCTGGAACGCCAGTTGGAAGTAGCCGCCGACGCACTGCGTCTGCCCGCCTGGGATGCCAAGGTTTCGGTCCTGTCGGGTGGTGAAAAGCGCCGTGTTGCGTTATGCCGCCTGTTGCTGTCGGCACCGGACATGCTGCTGCTCGACGAACCGACCAACCACCTGGATGCCGACTCTGTCGCCTGGCTGGAGCATTTCCTGCACGACTTCCCGGGCACCGTGGTTGCGATCACGCACGACCGTTATTTCCTGGATAACGTGGCTGGCTGGATTCTGGAACTCGACCGCGGCGCGGGCATTCCTTACGAGGGTAACTATTCCGGCTGGCTTGAAGCCAAGTCCGACCGTCTGGCTCAGGAGTCCAAGCAACAGACGGCTCACGAAAAGGCCATGAAAGACGAGCTGGAATGGGTCCGCAAGGGTGCCAAGGCGCGTCAGTCCAAATCCAAGGCGCGTCTGCAACGCTTTGAAGAAATGCAGTCGCAGGAATTCCAGAAACGCAGCGAGACCAACGAGATCTACATCCCGGCCGGTCCGCGTCTGGGCGACAAGGTTATCGAGTTCAAGAACGTTACCAAGGGCTACGGCGACCGCGTGTTGATCGACAACCTGTCGTTCTCCATGCCTAAAGGCGCCATCGTCGGCGTGATCGGTGGTAACGGTGCCGGTAAATCGACCCTGTTCCGCATGCTTATGGGCAAGGAACAGCCGGATTCGGGCAGCATCGAAGTCGGTGAGACCGTTCAACTGGCCTGCGTGGACCAGAGCCGCGATGACCTGGACGGCAGCAAATCGGTATTTCAGGCGGTGTCCGATGGTTCCGACGTGATCCGTATCGGCAACTATGAAATTCCGTCTCGCACCTACGTTGGTCGTTTCAACTTCAAGGGCGGCGATCAGCAGAAGTTCGTCAAGGACCTGTCCGGTGGTGAGCGTGGCCGTCTGCATCTGGCGCTGACCCTGAAAGAGGGCGGCAACGTGCTGCTGCTCGACGAACCTTCAAACGACCTTGACGTTGAAACCCTTCGTTCGCTGGAGGAAGCGCTGCTGGACTTCCCGGGCGCCGCCATTGTGATCTCCCATGATCGGTGGTTCCTTGACCGTGTAGCGACACACATCCTGGCGTACGAAGACGATTCGCAAGCGATCTTCTTCGAGGGTAACTACACCGAGTATGAAGCGGATCGCAAGAAGCGTCTGGGTGAAGCAGCTGCCCAGCCGCACCGTGTGCGTCACAAGAAGCTGGCCTGATCAGCGTTTAGGCACGCGCCGTTCCTGACCGGGAACGGCGCTGCCGTTATTGTTCATCAGCGCGCTTTAAGCATCTGGCTCGATCAGCAGTATTTCAATCGACTGATTCCCTGCCGGCCGCTCCCACACCACTTCATCGCCTTTCTGCGCACCGATCAATGCACGTCCCAGTGGCGAGCCCCAGTTGATCAGCCCTTTGGCGGCATCCGCCTGATCCTCCCCGACCAGATGCACGCGCTGCCGGTTGTCTTCTTCATCCGCGAACGTCACCCAACTGCCAATTTGTACTTTTTCGGTCGAGACGGCCGTTGTCACAACCTGCGCACTTTGCAGGCGCTGGGTGTAGTAACGCAGGTCGCGTTCAAGGTCCGCCTGGCGCTGTTTATCGGCGGCGTCTCCCAACGCGGCTTGTGCGCTGTGCTGCGCCTTGAGGCTGCTGACGTGCTTCTTGAGCAACTTCAGGCCCTCGGCAGTGACGTAATTGGTCTGTGCGCTGACCAGCCGCTCTACCGGTTGCTCGGCATCGGCGGCAGCGTTGTCTTCGTTTACAAATGCGCGGCTCATGAGGTGTCCTCCCTAATGAGCTTTGGGCCACAAGCGGACAGCATTGGTTTCGTCGATTTTCCCGCGTGCGTCAGTTTGGGCGATAGGCCTTGGCTGCACTGCGGGTCTTCTCCCGCTCCCAGGCACGGTCACGATCGTTGAAGACCTGGCCGGGGTCGAGTCGGTCGCGGTTATCCTGCGAGGCCTGACACTGGCGAAAGCCGTCAGTCCAGCCTTGGGCGTAGAGCTTGTCCTTCAGATAGCGGGGTACGTTTTTTCTGAATTGACCGGTGCTGGCGCCTGCTGCGTCCCTGCCACTGCTGCAACCATCCTGATAACCGTCTGCAAAGCCCGGTGGATAACCCTCGGCCAACATCTGGTCACGAGTGGACTGACAACCTGCCAGCACGATGGCCAGCGACAACAACACCCAATACCGCTTCATGGTGGTTCCCTCTACTTATGAGAGGAGTCTAGAAGGTAATTTGTGAGTTATTTGTAAAAGCGATGTAGTGAATAAGTGATGGCAGCGTGCCTTTATTTTGAGGCGGCTCCGCCCGCATTTTTTGCACTCACCTTGTCAGTAGTGATACCACTTCACCTCAAGCATCACCTCGTTCTGCGGCGAGCTCATCTGGCTGAATTCGCGTTGAGCACTTAGACGCAGGCCGAGGTTGCGCGACAGCTCCCACTGCTGATTGAGACTGACGCTACGGCGTACTTCGCCATTGGTGAAATAGTCGCCCTTGGCTTCCAGGCTCAGGTTGCCCAGCGGGTTGCGCCACAGTACGCCAGTGTTGAAACCAGCAGCGGGGGAGATGAATTCGGCGAAGTCGTTGTTGTGCTCGACCCGCACGGTGCCCAGCGCAAAGCCGAGCACTTCGTCGCCCAATTGCCAGGTACCGCCGCCACCACCGTTGACGTGGCTGACAAGGTTTTCATCGCCATGTTTGCCGAGTACCCGTTCCAGCCCACCGGTGACTTGCCATGACCAGGGTTTCAGCAGCTCGGTACGCGGGGTCAGGGAGCGAATGGTGGCCAGGTCCAGTTGCTGAACTTGCCAGTCATTACCTTCGTATTGGCGCACCTTGAGCTGAAGAATTTCGATCTGCGCACCCAGCGGAAAGCCATAGGCGTTGTCGTTCAGGTCGTGATAGGCCATGCGCAGGCCATATTCGGCGAACGCTTTGTCACCGCGTGTGCCGGCACCCAGTTGCCAGGTGCGTGATTCATGGCCTTCTTCCGGCAGGCCGGGACGCGGGATGTCCAGCTGTGGCGGCGGGTTTTGATTGATTGCCTGCAGCAATTCGAAACTGCGTTGTGAGCGTTGTGTATCGCGTTCAAGCCCGTTGGCGCGGTAGCGCTCCAGACGATACGCCGCGTCCTGAATCAACGCGCGGCGTTCTTTCGGCTGGGCGAGGTACTGGCGGTCTTGCAGTTGTTTCTGATCGGCGCTGACTTTCAGCACCCACTGTTGCTCGTCGGCATCAAGGGGCTCGGCGCGGCTCAGCAGTTCCCGCTCGCGGGAAGGGCGATAGTCGATCTTTTCCACGAGCCCTGCGGCCTTGATCGCCTTGACCGTATCGGTCGGGATCGCAGTCAGGCCGAATTGCCCGGTGAGATTCAGCCCAGGTCGTGCGACCTGCAGCAATTCCAGCAGACGGTACGAGCAGTTTTCGTCGAAGAAGAAATAGCTGAAGCGGATCTGTTTCAGCTCCCAGACGTGTTCGACCATGCGCCCGGTTTCTTCCGGGGTCAGGTTCAGACGGTACTCCCACAGGTCACGGTTTTCCAGGCTGCGGTATTCCGAGAGCTTTTCCTGATAGGGCACCAGCGCAAACAACCCCGGGTAGCCGCCGGCCAGTCCTTTCCACGCGTACAGAATGCTGTTGTCCATGCCTTCGATGTAGGCACCGAAGTTGATTGCATAGCTCAGCAAGGTGGTGTTGTTGGTTTTCGCGCTGGCCGGATCGATGCGCAGTAACGTGTGGCCGAACATCGACGAGGGGCTGTTGAGGTACGCGGCCGGAAAAATCAGCACGGTGCTGTCCGGTGCCACATCCTTGTACCAGGCCTTGAACTCTTTGCAGTCCGGCGCTGGCAGATCAGTCAGTTGCAACTGGTCGCGCAGCCAGCGGGTGCGTGCCGGGTACACGCACTGGGCGTGGGTCTGTTCGTTGGTTACGGGGGCGTATATGGCGTCAAGTGTCGCGCTCAGTTCCGCTTTCGGGTCGTGTGCACCGTCGGCAGCGAGAAAGAATTTAGGGTCTGTCACATAGCTGCGCCAACCGCCGAGCTTGCCTGCCTCGTAGTGACCCAGTGAAATCCAGAACGGCTCATTGGCCAATTGCTGCAAACGGTCAGCGGCAGCATGAGGTGCCGCAGACAAGGGGGCACAGACAAACAGCGCCAGCGAGAGAAGACGTTTGAGCATAGAGGGCAACTAGTCAGAGAATTCAGGAAAAAGAATCCCGCCTTTTGCGAAGAAAAGGCGGGTGAGCGACTTTAAGCCTGGGTAGCGTACTTGGCCAGAGTCGGATCGTTTTTCAGAACGTTGACGGTGTTGGTGTGAACGTCTTCAGCGGTGGCGTCGGCCTTGCTGAAAATTTGCGAGAAGTGCTCGTGAGTGACCGCAGCGAAGTGCTCACGGTCTTCTGGTGCAACGCCCAATACCACAGCGTAGGTAGTCAGTGCTTCGCCCTGACCCATCGCCATGTCCTTGGAAAGTTCATCCATCATGCCGTTCATGGCAAGCCAGGATTTACCACCGTAAGTCAGTGCGCTGTTGGTCGAGCAGCCGTTGGTACCGGAGGTCATGCCAAAGGTGGCGTTACCCGAGGTGCCGTTGGTGGTTGAGGCCAGGAAGTGAGCTGGAGTGCCGCGTTGACCTTCAAACAGCATGTTGCCCCAGCCGCAGTCAGGACCGCCTGGCGCTTGAGCCATAGCGTTGATGGATACAGCGGCGAAGAGCGTTCCAAGAAGAATCCGTTTCATAGCTTTTTCTCTTTTTAGTTCAGCCAAGGGTAGAGTTTCTTGAGTAGTCACATCAAGACAGACGGTCAACCAGCAACCACCTGTGCAATTTGGAGCTTAGGCGGGTTCCAAGGGTTCCGTGAGCTATTACAGATTATTGCCGGAAATAGAAATTTTCCGGGCAACGGGCAATTGCTTTAAGTCTGTAAGCGCCTTTCGGTTTTTCCTGCCTTGCAAGTCTTGTACGGCGAGCGCCAGAATGCCGACATCTGCCCCGCCTGATGTAAGGACTACTGATGCCCGATTCTGTCGCAGCCAACCTACGCCTCGCGCCACATGCGCTGACCCGTCCGTTTTCCGCTGAGCAGTTCAGCTTTGCGACCACTAACGAGCTTGAACCCTTTCGCGGCGTACTAGGCCAGGAGCGTGCCGTAGAGGCCTTGCAGTTCGGCGTTGCCATGCCGCGCCCCGGTTACAACGTATTTGTCATGGGCGAACCCGGCACTGGCCGCTTTTCGTTCGTCAAGCGCTACCTCAAGGCCGAAGGCAAGCGGATGAAGACGCCTTCGGACTGGGTTTACGTCAACAATTTCGATGAGCCCCGCGAGCCCAAGGCGCTAGAACTGCCACCGGGCACTGCCCATGAATTCACGGCCGACATCGGTGGCCTTATCGATAACCTGCTGGTGACCTTCCCCGCGGTTTTCGAGCACCCGTCCTATCAGCAAAAGAAAAGCTCGATTGACCGTGCGTTCAATCAACGCTACGACCGCGCACTGGATGTGATCGAGCGCCTGTCGCTGGAAAAGGACATCGCGCTGTATCGCGACAGCTCCAACATCGCCTTCACGCCAATGGCCGATGGCAAGGCGCTGGACGAGGCCGAGTTTTCGCAGTTGCCCGAGGCTGATCGCGAGCGTTTTCACGAAGATATCTCCGCCCTTGAGGAGCGCCTCAACGAAGAGTTGGCCAGCCTGCCGCAGTGGAAGCGTGAGTCGAACAACCAGCTTCGTCAGTTGAACGAAGAAACCATCACGCTGACCTTGCAGCCACTGTTGGCGCCGCTCTCGGAAAAATACGCCGAGAACGCTGCGGTCTGCGCATACCTGCAAGCGATGCAGGTGTACCTGCTCAAGACATTGGTCGAGCAGCTGGTCGACGACGCCAAGACCGACGCTCAGGCACGCAAGTTACTGGAAGAGCAGTACAGCCCGAGCCTGGTGGTCGGCAATACCCGCGACGGCGGCGCGCCGGTGGTTTTCGAGCAGCATCCTACGTATGACAACCTGTTCGGGCGTATCGAATACAGCACTGATCAGGGCGCGCTGTACACCACGTATCGCCAGTTGCGGCCCGGTGCGCTGCATCGCGCCAATGGGGGCTTTCTGATTCTGGAAGCCGAAAAAATGCTCGGCGAGCCGTTCGTCTGGGATGCGCTCAAGCGCACCCTGCAGTCGCGCAAGCTGAAGATGGAATCGCCGCTGGGCGAGCTGGGGCGCGTGGCAACCGTTAGTCTGACGCCGCAGGTTATTCCGTGGAACGTCAAGATCATCATCATTGGTTCGCGCTCGCTGTATTACACCCTGCAAGACCTCGATCCTGACTTTCAGGAGATGTTCCGGGTGCTGGTCGATTTCGACGAAGAAATTCCGATGGTCGACGAGACACTCGAGCAATTCGCTCAGTTGCTGAAGACCCGAACGTCGGAAGAGGGCATGGCGCCTTTGACCGCCGATGCGGTGGCGCGACTGGCGACCTACAGCGCTCGACTGGCTGAACACCAGGGGCGTTTGTCGGCGCGTATCGGCGATCTGTTCCAGTTGGTCAGCGAGGCAGACTTCATTCGCCAGCTGGCCAACGACGACAAGACCGACGCCGGGCATATCGAGCGTGCGCTGAAAGCCAAGGCCACGCGCACCGGGCGGGTTTCCGCGCGGATTCTCGATGACATGATGGCGGGTGTGATCCTCATCGATACGGACGGTGCCGCGGTTGGCAAATGCAACGGCCTGACGGTTCTGGAAGTCGGTGATTCGGCCTTTGGCGTGCCGGCGCGTATTTCCGCCACGGTCTATCCGGGTGGCAGCGGGATTGTCGACATCGAGCGCGAGGTCAATCTTGGTCAGCCGATCCACTCCAAGGGCGTGATGATCCTCACCGGCTATCTGGGTAGCCGTTATGCTCAGGAATTCCCGCTGGCGATATCCGCGAGTATCGCGCTTGAGCAATCCTACGGTTACGTGGACGGCGACAGTGCGTCGCTGGGCGAAGCCTGCACGCTGATTTCAGCGCTGTCGCGCACACCGCTCAAGCAGTGCTTCGCAATTACCGGCTCCATCAACCAGTTCGGTGAAGTGCAGGCGGTGGGCGGGGTCAACGAGAAAATCGAAGGCTTCTTCCGTCTTTGTGAGGCTCGCGGGCTGACGGGCGAGCAGGGCGCTATCATTCCGCACGCCAACGTCACCACGCTGATGCTGGATGAGCGTGTGGTGCAGGCCGTGCGTGACGGGCAATTCCATATCTATGCGGTACGTCAGGCTGACGAGGCCTTGAGCCTGCTGGTCGGCGAACCTGCCGGTGCGCCTGACGAGAATGGCGAGTTTCCGGAAGGCAGCGTGAATGCGCGTGTGGTTGAGCGCTTGCGCGACATCGCGGAAATGCTCAGCGACGAAGACCTCAAGGAAGAGCTGGAGAAGGAGCCAGCCCAGTTACAGCCTGAACTGAAGGTCTGACAACGGCGCTAGCCTGGCGGTGCTGACGCCGCCCGGTATTGCGTTCATCAGCCATCCGTTCATCAGGGATATTTCGCGCGGGACGGTTTTCTTCTAATCTTGATCATGACCGCAGTGGCCAATTGGATTGGCGCACATCCTGCTTTGTCAGACGGATGAATACTGTTGCTGATCAGGAGCGCATTATGCAGCGTAGCCTTTGCCTTACCCGAGAATGCATGGGGCTGATGACTCGCATCGAATGTGTCATTCGGCCTCTTCCCCACGATGGCGGACAATGGATGGTGCTCTTCGCAGCCGGCATGGCCGAAGAACAGCCCTCCGCGATCAAGTCCCAAGGACCGTTCATCGGCCTGCCAGCAGCGCAGGCGGTACTGACGAGCATCATCGAGAGCCTGTCGCTGCATGGTTATCAATGCGCCGATGATGTACCGATATGGACCTTGCATATTCAAGCCGAACTGCGCCGTATCGACAGTGGCATGGTGGTGTGTGAGCGCTCATCGCCTTTCTAGCCAGTTTGCGCTACGCCAACCGGTCTGCTGGCAGTGCATGCATGAGGGCTGTGCGATATTTTGTCGCATCTCCAGAGCTGCGCGTTACCGCTGATATACTCGCCCGCTCCTTCAAAACACCTTGCGAGTATCAATGGAACGTTTTTTTGAAAATGCCATGTACGCATCGCGCTGGCTGCTGGCGCCGATCTATTTCGGTCTTTCTCTCGGGCTGCTGGCGTTATGTCTGAAATTCTTCCAGGAAATCTTTCACGTCATCCCCAACATCTTCTCGCTGGCCGAAGCTGATCTGATTCTGGTGCTGCTGTCGCTGATCGACATGGCGCTGGTGGGCGGTTTGCTGGTGATGGTGATGATTTCCGGCTACGAGAACTTCGTATCGCAGCTGGACATTGATGAGGACAAGGAAAAGCTCAACTGGCTGGGCACCATGGATTCGTCTTCGCTGAAGATGAAAGTGGCGGCCTCAATTGTGGCAATCTCCTCCATCCACCTGCTGCGGGTGTTCATGGATGCCACCAACATCAAGCCTGAATACCTGATGTGGTACGTGATTATCCACATGACCTTCGTGATATCCGCGTTTGCGATGGGCTATCTGGACAAGCTGACCAAGCACTGAGGCTAGCGAAGGTAAAAGGGGCGGGCGGTTTCGGTTCTGGTGTGTCGCGTCCTTGTGTTGTAAAACGTCCGTTCCGATGCATTAGACGTTGCGCAGGAGAGTCGACCATGAATTACCAGGAGTTTACCGACCACGCCCAGGCCGGTCGGGTGGACGAGCTGAACCTGATCTCCATCGAAGGCGGTATTTATCTGCTCGATGTGCGCATGAATGGCACCTCGGTGATGCTCAAGGACCCGGCAGGCAAGACCTTGCATCTTCGTTCGGTGGAGCATGCCCGGGAGTTGCTGAAGAACGTGCCGGTGGTGCCGTTCTATCTGGTGCATAGCGTGGTGCATGACGAGCTGTGCGGCATGCCGGTCAATGACCGTTCCGAGATGCGCATGCCTATCTCCTTTCATTCGTCATGGTCCTGACTTTAAAGGGCCAATCGCCACTGCGGTAGGGGCGGTGGGGGCAATTGTGCTAGGCTGCTCGCCCTTTTGGTTCGGGGCGCATCAGGGTATAGCGTGATTGCCGTTCAGGTATTGCGTGATTATCGACTGCGTGCCCCTCTGCGGAGCAGTGTCATGTCCGAAGTCAATCTGTCCACCGACGAAACCCGCGTCAGCTACGGCATTGGCCGTCAGTTGGGCGACCAGTTGCGCGACAACCCGCCACCGGGTGTCAACCTGGAAGCCATCGTGGCAGGCCTGCGTGATGCGTTTGGCGGTCAGCCAAGCCGTGTGGGTCAGGAAGAGATGTCCGCCAGCTTCAAGGTCATCCGTGAAATCATGCAGGCCGAAGCGGCCGCCAAGGCTGAACAGGCTGCGGGTGCCGGCAAGGCTTACCTGGCTGAAAATGCCAAGCGCGAAGGCGTGACCACGCTGGCTTCCGGCCTTCAATTTGAAGCGCTGACTTCCGGTGATGGTGCCAAGCCAACCCGTGAAGACCAGGTGCGCGTGCACTATCACGGCACGCTGATTGACGGCACTGTCTTCGACAGCTCTTACGATCGTGGCGAACCTGCCGAGTTTCCGGTCAGCGGCGTGATCGCGGGCTGGACCGAGGCGCTGCAACTGATGAATGCTGGCAGCAAATGGCGTCTGCACGTACCGAGCGAACTGGCTTACGGCGCTCAGGGCGTTGGCAGCATCGCACCGCACAGCGTGCTGGTGTTCGACGTGGAATTGCTCGACGTTCTGTAATCGACCCGGTCGATACAGAGGGTCGCTGAACGAATCGCGCTGATTCGCTCAGCGGTGGGGTTGTGCTGATGCTCCATGCTCAGTGCAACTCACCCATCGGGCGTAACGCCCGCGCATAGCAGAACAGAAACAGGTTTCTCACCAGCTCCTTGAGCACCAAGGGTTCACTGGAACTCAAGCTACACACATCAAGATCGCCCTGATCACGTAACTCCTCCAGCGCTTCCTCTTCCAGAACCGCACACACTTCGCCGGTCTCGCGGTGAAGAATTCTCAGGTAAGGGTGGGGGCGGTCCAGCCATGCATCGATCAAATAGGTCATGTCTCATCTCCTGTGCAAGTAAGATGAGAATAATTCTTATCGGGATAATAGCAAGGCACTATTGAGATTAATTCTCATTTTGCGCCGAATGGTTGACGCAGGTCAGGGAATGCTAGCCGGGAGCGGGCGCAGAGCGTCCAGAACTACATGCCGACGCGGAGCGTCGGCACGATAGGTGTTCTCTCGGACACTTGTCAGTCCTCACGCCCGACGCAGAGCATCGGGACGATAGTTACAGAACTATCGTTCCTCAAGCTCCGCGTGGGAATGCCGTTCGTGACGCTCTGCGTCACATGGCGACGCCGTCGGCCTGTCAGTGATGCTCGCGGGTGGCGCGGAATTTCACGTCGGGCCAGCGTTCTTCCATCAGCGCCAGGTTCACGCGGGTAGGGGCGAGGTAGGTCAGGTGACCGCCGCCGTCCACTGCCAGGTTTTCCACAGCCTTGTTCTCAAACTCTTCAAGCTTCTTCTTGTCGGCGCAGTCGATCCAGCGGGCTGACCAGACGGTGATCGGCTCGTAGGCGCACTCGACCTTGTATTCTTCCTTCAGACGGCTGGCGACCACATCGAACTGCAGCACACCGACGGCGCCGAGGATGATGTCGTTGCTGCGCTGCGGGAAGAACACCTGCGTGGCGCCTTCTTCGGCCAGCTGCTGAAGGCCCTGACGCAGTTGCTTGGACTTGAGCGGGTCCTTCAGACGCACGCGGCGGAACAGCTCCGGGGCAAAGTGCGGAATACCGGTAAAGCCCAGTGCTTCGCCTTCGGTGAACGTATCGCCAATCTGGATGGTGCCGTGGTTGTGCAAGCCAATGATGTCACCGGCGTAGGCTTCTTCCAGTTGCTCGCGCTCCGAAGAGAAGAACGTCAGAGCGTCGCCGATCCGTACGTCCTTGCCCAGGCGCACGTGGCGCATTTTCATGCCCTTGTCATAACGACCCGAGCAGATACGCATGAAGGCGATGCGGTCGCGGTGCTTGGGGTCCATGTTCGCCTGGATCTTGAACACGAAACCGCTGAATTTCTCTTCCGCCGGCTCGACGGTGCGCTCGTTGGCCACACGTGCCAGCGGCTTGGGCGCCCAGTTCACCACGGCATCGAGTACATGGTCGACGCCGAAGTTGCCCAGCGCGGTACCGAAGAACACCGGGGTCAGCTGACCGTCGATGAATTCCTGCTGGTTGAACTCGTGGCAGGCACCCTGGACCAGTTCCAGTTGCTCGACAAAGCGGTCGTACTCGTCACCCAGATGGGCGCGGGCTTCGTCCGAATCGAGCTTCTCGATGATTTTGGTTTCGGTACGCTCGTGGCCATGACCTGCGGTGTAGACAATGATGTAGTCGTCGGCCAGGTGATAGACACCCTTGAAGTCCCGGTAGCAACCAATCGGCCAGGTGATCGGTGCCGCCTTGATCTTGAGGACCGCTTCGATTTCATCGAGCAGCTCGATCGGGTCGCGGATGTCGCGGTCGAGCTTGTTGATGAAGCTGACGATAGGCGTGTCGCGCAGACGGCAGACATCCATCAGCGCGATGGTGCGTGGCTCGACGCCTTTACCGCCGTCGAGGACCATCAAGGCCGAGTCGACCGCCGTCAGGGTGCGGTAGGTGTCTTCGGAGAAGTCTTCGTGGCCCGGTGTGTCGAGCAGGTTAATCATGTGCTCGCGATACGGAAACTGCATCACGGATGTGGTGATGGAAATACCGCGTTGTTTCTCCATTTCCATCCAGTCGGAGGTGGCGTGACGGTCGGATTTACGCGACTTGACCGTACCGGCGACGGAAATGGCCTTGCCCATCAGCAGGAGTTTTTCCGTGATGGTGGTTTTACCCGCATCCGGGTGGGAAATAATGGCGAAAGTGCGGCGTTTCGCGACTTCGGCGGCCTGTTGGGTCATGGGAAATCGCCTGGGATGGGATTGAAAAAGGGCGCAGATTATAGCTCAACTCGCGGCAATAACCGAACCGTTCAGACAATAAACGATGGCCAGATAATGTCTCGTTTGGGAACCTTTCAGGTCGTGGAGACGTCCACTCCCCCGTCAAGGCTCGCAACGAAGCCAACGCAAGGGGCTGATTCATCAGTATGTTGGCTTGACGAAGCTGCGCTTATGGCTTGTGTTTTCGCCGAGGTTAAACCCTTACCGGCGACCCACCCGCTGCTCTTCGCGAACGTTATTGCCGGTGTCCTTTTCTGGATGCTCTGGTCAACGCGTTCGCCGACTGAAATAAGGAGTCCGCCTGTGGCTAATCGCTATGGCAAGGGGCTATTGGGAGGTGCGGTTGTTATCGCACTCCTGGCCCTGCTGATCCACTGGATCGGCATCAGTACTATCAAGCAATACCAGGATGACCTGCTGTTCTACCTTCAGGCTCACCTGATTCTGGTTCTGGTTTCAATGTTGGCGGCCCTGGTGGTCGGTATCCCCGCAGGCATCGCCCTCAGCCGACCGAGCATGGTTGGCCGCGCCGAACGTTTCATGCAGATCTTCAACATTGGCAACACCGTTCCTCCTCTCGCCGTTCTGGCCATTGCCCTCGGGATACTCGGGATCGGCAGCGGGCCTGCGATCTTTGCGCTGTTCCTCGCCTCTTTATTGCCCATCGTGCGTAACACCTATGAAGGCCTGAAAAACGTTCAGGGTTCACTCAAGGAAGCTGCGGTCGGCATCGGCATGACCCCGCGTCAGGTGCTGTGGCGTGTCGAGTTGCCTAACGCCGTGCCGATCATCATCGGTGGTGTGCGTGTCGCGCTGGCGATCAATGTCGGGACCGCGCCGCTGGCGTTCCTCATCGGCGCCAATAGCCTGGGCAGCCTGATTTTCCCTGGCATCGCCTTGAACAACCAGCCGCAACTGGTGCTGGGTGCGGCGTGTACCGCTCTGCTGGCGCTGCTGCTTGACGGGCTGGTGATACTGGCCAGTCGTCTCTGGCTGGAACGCGGTCTGGCTCGCTGAGCGAAGGAATTATCATGAAAAGAATATGCTTGTTTTTAGGCTTTGCCTTGCTGTTTCCGGCATTTGCCCAAGCGGTGGATAAACCGCTTTTACGGGTCGGAGCACGGGTTTTCACCGAGCAGACCATGCTTGCCGAGCTGACTGCGCAATACCTGCGAACCAAGAACTACGATGTACAGATTACCGGCGGTCTTGGCAGCAACCTTGCGCGTAGCGCACAGGAAAGCGGTCAGCTGGATCTGCTCTGGGAATACACCGGTGTGTCGCTGGTTGCCTACAACCATATCGATGAAAAACTCGACAGCGCACAGACTTACGCGCGAGTGAAGGAAGTCGATGCCAAGAAAGGCCTGGTCTGGCTTTCGCCGTCGAAATTCAACAACACCTACGCGCTGGCACTGCCGCAAAAAGTGGCTGACAAGTACCCGCAGGTCAACACCATGACCGACCTGACCAAAGTGCTCAAGGACGAAGCCAAAGAGGGTCATGTCGTAGCGCTGGACACCGAGTTTGCCAACCGTTCCGACGGCCTGATCGGTATGGTCAAGCACTACGACATGAATCTCGGTCGTGAAAACACCCGGCAGATGGACGCCGGGCTGGTCTACACCGCGCTGCGTAACGGTCAGGTTTTCGCCGGTCTGGTGTACACCACCGACGGACGTCTCAACGCGTTCAAACTGAAAGTGCTGGAAGACGACAAGCATTATTTCCCGGACTACACCGCTGCGCCGGTGATCCGCCAGGAGTATCTGGACAAGCATCCGGACATCGCCACGCTGCTCAAGCCACTGGCTGATCTGCTGGACAACCAGACCATGATCGACCTCAACGCTCGCGTCGACGTCGGCCATGAAAGCCCCTCCACGGTTGCTGCAGATTTTCTGCGTCAGCACCCATTGAATTAAGGAAGGAGACGATATGAGTTTCTTGAGCGCCTTCTCCCATCTGGATTGGGCACAGGTTCTGCAACTGACCTGGCAGCACATCACGCTGGTCGGCATCGCCGTGACCCTGGCGATTGTCGTCGGTGTGCCCCTGGGCGTGTTGATGACGCGTTTTCCAGTACTGGCGGGCCCTTTGCAGGCCAGCGCCACGGTGTTGTTGACCGTCCCATCGATTGCTCTGTTCGGTCTGCTGTTGCCGTTCTACTCCAAGTTCGGCCAGGGCCTTGGCCCGATGCCGGCGATTACCGCGGTGTTCCTTTACTCGCTGCTGCCGATCATGCGTAACACCTACCTGGCGCTGACCGGGGTAGAACCGGGTATCCGCGAAGCCGCCAAAGGCATCGGCATGACCTTCGGCCAGCGCCTGCGCATGGTTGAACTGCCTATCGCCGTACCCGTCATCCTCGCTGGTGTGCGCACCGCCGTGGTGATGAATATCGGTGTCATGACCATCGCCGCGACCATCGGTGCCGGTGGTCTGGGTGTACTCATTCTCGCTTCAATCAGCCGCAGCGATATGTCGATGCTGATCGTCGGCGCGGTACTGGTCAGCATTCTGGCCATCATCGCCGACCTTCTCCTGCAATGGCTGCAACGCACGCTGACTCCAAAAGGATTACTGAAATGATCGAACTCCAGAACCTCTCCAAGACTTTCCAGAGCAACGGCAAAGAAGTGAAGGCTGTCGATTCGGTCAGCCTCACGGTCAATGAAGGCGAAATCTGCGTCTTCCTCGGCCCCTCGGGCTGCGGCAAGAGCACCACGCTGAAAATGATCAACCGCCTGATCATGCCGACTTCCGGCAAGGTGCTGATCAATGGTGAAGACACCACTGATCTGGACGAAGTGACCCTGCGTCGCAACATCGGCTATGTGATTCAGCAGATCGGTCTGTTCCCGAACATGACCATCGAAGAAAACATCGTGGTGGTGCCCAAGCTGCTCGGCTGGGACAAGCAGCGTTGCCATGACCGTGCCCGTGAACTGATGAGCATGATCAAGCTGGAGCCCAAGCAGTACCTGCATCGCTACCCGCGTGAATTGTCCGGCGGTCAGCAACAGCGTATCGGCGTGATCCGTGCACTGGCTGCGGACGCACCCTTGCTGTTGATGGACGAACCGTTCGGTGCGGTCGACCCGATCAACCGCGAGATGATCCAGAACGAGTTCTTCGAGATGCAGCGCGCGCTGAACAAGACTGTGATCATGGTCAGCCACGACATCGATGAAGCCATCAAGCTGGGTGACAAGATCGCGATTTTCCGTGGCGGCAAACTGCTGCAGATCGATCATCCGGACACCCTGCTCGCGCATCCGGCTGACGACTTCGTCAGCAGCTTCGTCGGTCAGGACAGCACCCTCAAGCGCCTGCTGCTGGTCAAGGCCGAAGACGCCGCCGACAACGCGCCGTCGGTCAGCCCGGAAACCCCGGTTGCCGACGCTCTGGAAGTGATGGACGAAAACGACCGTCGCTACATCGTTGTCACCGACAGCGAGAACAAGGCGATGGGCTATGTGCGTCGTCGTGACCTGCATCGCCAGCAGGGCACGTGCGCGCAGTTCCTGCGTGAATTCAACGCCACTGCCGCTTACGACGAGCACTTGCGCATCCTGCTGTCGCGCATGTACGAGTTCAACCGCGCCTGGCTGCCGGTGCTGGACGCCGAGAACGTGTTCCTGGGTGAAGTGACGCAAGAGTCCATTGCGGCGTATCTGAGCTCGGGCCGTTCGCGTGGCATGAAGACCAGCATTGTTTCGCCTGCGGACGTTGCAGCCGAAGCACAGGTGTAAGTCTCGCAATGTAAGCCCGGTGCCTGCGAGGTACCGGGCTTACACTGTTTCTGTACCTTTTCCCCGCGAACGACGCGTTATCTCCTGAATCTTTTATTCAGCGTCACCTTCCTGATTCGTCAGCCGCCTTTGCTATCGGTAATCGCTGTGCTTGCCCGGTGCGCCCAGTGCTGATCCTTGTTTTATTGGCAAACCCGACCTATCCAGCCATTCCCTTTCAGCCCCCGGTGATCCGTGCGGGGAACATCTGCCTGTCATGCAGGTCGGTTAAACAGGTGCTTGGGAAGGCAACTCGAGAGCCCTGTGCAAAAACGCGACATTTTTTGTTGATATCCGGCCCCTCAGGTCCTAAAGTTCGCGCCGAACGTCCATGCTGGAAACGATCCATCCGGCTCAAGTACTGACGACGAGACAGCAAGGCCAGGAAGGCAGCCCTTCAGGGCCTTTTTGCTTTCGGCGACATGCCTTGGGAAGTAGGCGAACCAAAGTGGGGATACGGAGGGCGTTCATTTGTACCCATTGACCAATACCGTTTGCCAATAGGAGTTCCAGCAGCATGCCGATCAATGTCGAAGACTACTACTCAGCCGAAACCTTCAAGAAAATGAAGGCGTTCGCTGACAAGCAAGAAACCCCGTTCGTGGTCATTGATACTGACATCATCAGCAAGGCATATGACGACCTGCGTGCGGGCTTCGAATTCGCCAAGGTTTACTATGCGGTCAAGGCCAACCCTGCCGTTGAAGTCATCAATCTGCTCAAGGAAAAGGGTTCGAGCTTCGACATCGCCTCGATCTACGAGCTGGACAAGGTCCTGAGCTGCGGCGTTGGTCCGGAGCGCATGAGCTACGGCAACACCATCAAGAAATCCAAGGACATTCGTTACTTCTACGAGAAGGGCGTGCGTCTGTTCGCCACCGACTCCGAAGCCGACCTGCGCAACATTGCCAAGGCTGCACCGGGCGCGAAAGTCTACGTGCGTATTCTGACCGAAGGCTCGACCACCGCCGACTGGCCGCTGTCGCGCAAGTTTGGCTGCCAGACCGACATGGCCATGGACCTGCTGATTCTTGCCCGTGATCTGGGTCTGGTGCCTTACGGCATCTCCTTCCACGTCGGCTCGCAGCAGCGCGACATCAGCGTCTGGGACGCTGCCATCGCCAAGGTCAAAGTGATCTTCGAGCGTCTGAAAGAAGAGGACGGCATCGTTCTCAAGCTGATCAACATGGGTGGCGGCTTCCCGGCCAACTACATCACCCGTACCAACAGCCTCGAAACCTACGCCGAAGAGATCATCCGCTTCCTGAAGGAAGACTTTGGTGACGACCTGCCGGAAATCATTCTCGAGCCAGGCCGTTCGTTGATCTCCAACGCCGGTATTCTGGTCAGCGAAGTGGTACTGGTTGCCCGCAAGTCGCGTACTGCGGTCGAGCGTTGGGTATACACCGACGTGGGCAAGTTCTCCGGTCTGATCGAAACCATGGACGAAGCCATCAAGTTTCCGATCTGGACCGAGAAGAAAGGCGAAATGGAAGAAGTGGTCATTGCCGGTCCGACCTGCGACAGCGCCGACATCATGTACGAGAACTACAAGTACGGCCTGCCGCTCAACCTGGCCATCGGTGACCGTATGTACTGGTTGTCGACCGGTGCCTACACCACCAGCTACAGCGCAGTGGAATTCAACGGCTTTCCACCGTTGAAATCGTTCTATCTGTAAGCGACGTTCTGATGCGAAAAACCCGCGAGTGATCGCGGGTTTTTTTGAGTGCCGTTCGGTGTTCAGGCTGCGTTTGCCTGCTGCGCGTCAAACCCTCTTGAAAGACGCTGGATTTCATTCAGGTTGATGATCAGCAACCTTGACTCCAGGCGGCGGCGTGAAGGTTTTTCGGCCCTGCGTACTTCAACGATGTGACCCAGGCATGCCCAGAGCAGGCTCCACATACGCAGCAGATAGGCGCCAAGATTGGCGGCAGCGGTGTAGGCAAGTACATACCATTGCTGCGTTCTGAACGCATAGCCTTGTGCGCGCAGCAGGCGTTCTTCTGGACTGATGACAGCCCCAGGTTCGTCGAAAGACAGCGGCAGACTATTCGCCAATACAGTCGAAGGCTGTTTTTCGAGTGTGAGGCCATGCTGGCGTGCGTGGCTGTAAAAGTGAGTGTTCATAAAGTCCATTACCCGTGGCAAGACTTTACAAACACCTTGCTTGAGTGTTTCCAGTGTTTGCTGCTTGTGATCAAACGCATTTTCAAACGACAGCAGCCGGTCGCCCGCAGCGCCCATCAACTGTGCAATAAGCGCTTCACCTTGCGTGTCACTTGCCGCCGCGTTCAGAAGTTCTTTCACACTGACGTCGAGACTGCGCTGAACGGCTTTGATATCGGGCAGAAACGCTAACCATCCGGATAAATCGCTACGGGCAATTTTCAACGTTCTCTGGATATCCGGGATGGGATAAGAGGAGTGCCTTGGCGCGGGCACCTGGTCCAGATGGACCTTGAACGAGCGAGTAAGCGTTGCAAGCCTCTGCAGGACTTGAAGGTAGGTCATAAGGTCTTTTAAATCGCCTTGTTGTACGAGAAGTTCAGTCATCCTGGGCCCGTATGCGCTTATCGAATGAGCGTTAGATAAGCAACCAGTTGCAAGCCCGAGTCGATCAGGCGCGTGCTGCGCTGCTGATCATCGGATGCCGGTGCGTCGTTGAGAGCAGTGAAGTTCTCCAGGGTTTTTACGATCTTCCGGTAGTGTTCGGCATAGACAGCGCATTGCTCATCCATGGCATGAAAATGCCCGATCAGCTCAATGCGCTGCAAGAGCTCCAGTCTGCTTTTCTCGGCCTCGGTCAATGTCGCCGTCAGTGTGTCGAAGCGCAGGCGCAGGCCATCACGGCGTTTGAACATGGCAATGAGATTTATCCCTTCGGCACTTTGCTCGATCGTTGCCTTCATGTGTTCCAGGGCGAGGGTGATCAGCGCCATCTCCGGTGGCTGCATACCCAGTGCCATCACGCTTTGTGCGGTGATCACAGTGTCTTTGGCAATGCCGGCCAGCCCCTTGCTCTCGATGGCAGCGATGGCCCCGCTCAGTACCCGGCGCTCCTCTGTCAGCCTGACAAGCTCGGCAGCCATCACGGCGTTGTTGGCCGTTGCGCCAACGGCGTCATTTGACAGGCTTTGCTGAAACTTCTGAGTTTGCTGACGATCATGATTGGCCGTCATCAGGCTCAAGGCTTTGTTCAACTGGTGCCCCTCGGCGCTGACCAGGCTTAATGACGCTTTCAGCAAGTGGCTTCGTTCAGCCTGGAGCTCGGCGTTTTCTTCCGGGTCTTTGTTGCTGTTCAGTTGCAGGTTACAAGCGCGCAGCAAGGGGATGTTTGACTCGACATTGATCACCACTCGGGCGCAATGCTCTGCGAGTTGCTGCTGTTCGGTGATGACGACGGTATTGAGGCGTTTGAATTTTTCGTACAGGTGGGGAAGGTAACGGGTACTGGCAAACAGTACATCAGCCTTGAACAGGCTGTCGTTCATCAGATTCAAACTGGTGGCCATGGCAGATGTGTCAGGTGCCAGGGTGACCAGCGGTACGTTGCGGGGGGCAGTGGTGGTGTTCATTATAAATCTCCGTAAATTCGTTTGTATTCTTCGTCTGCTTCCTTGAAAACGTTCAACAAGGCATTGGCGTCGTGCTCGATGGCTTCCCATGGCTTGACGACTTGTCTGAAACGAAGCATGAACGTTCGCAGTGTCAGGGCATCACTGATGTCGGATGAATGCTGGGCAGAACTTTCGATGTAGAGAAACAGTGTGTTCCAGACGGTAATCAGGTTTTTGGTTGCCACGTCAGCATCAATAACGATGGTGACAAGGTTCTGCAGTTTGAATTTGACTTTGTTCAACAGGCCAAGCACCGCGTCTTTATGTTGAAGCGCCTCTATGTCTCGGGCCTGCTGACCCTGCAGTTCGTTGCGGGCATTTCGCACGCCCTCTGCCTCTACGCCGAAATAGATACTGAGGGCCAGCCCGACAACATTGAACTTGCCCAGCGAACTCAGGGACTGTTCGACCGACGCTTTGTATTCTGCGTTTTTCTCATCGATATCTTTTGAGCGTTGTTCGATTGCTGCGCTTAGCCTTGCTACATCCGCGGGCAGCGAATTACTTTCGATGGCGGCAACCTTGCGTTGAATCTCGGGTTTGACGTGCGTTGAAAGGTCCAGACCGAACTGATCCAGTGCAACTTTGATAGTTTGCGTGTCCTCAAGATTGCGTCGGACGATGGCGAGAATTTCGGCGAGGTAGGCCTGGATGTCCCTCGCGGTCGTCTTGTCTTCATCATCCAGTTCGATTCCCGGAAACGTGTCGCCCAGCTCAAGGTGCAAGCGCTTCACATCTTCAAGCGTTTTGATGTCATGTGCTTCAACGATTCTTGCGCTTTTAATATCGTCATTGATCTCGTCCATGCCTTTGCCGTATACCAGCATCTGCCCCGCAAACACCTTGAGCTTGCTGCCAATTGCCAGCAGGTCGTTGCGCAACGGGTCCCAACGTTGAGCGTGCTTGTGGATCAACGAAAAACTCTTCAGAAAGTCGTCGGGCTCAAGCCCCGTCGCCATCGCCTCTGAATAGCCCAGGTAGGTAATCACATCTTCAATCCTGATCGGTAAGGCAAGTGCTTCAATTTCATAGTGCTTCAGATTGATGATTTGCTCTTTTGTCAGGATCAGGCCCGGAGCCCGTGTGACTTCCGAATCACTGGCCGCCGACAAGGTGCCAAACAGTTTGGCGGTCTTTATGGCGTCGTCGGCAATGCGGTCCCCCGTCGGGTTTTCCTCAAGTACCATTTGTGCAAACATTCTATTCATGGACATATCCTTATTTCCATTCAGGGAGCAGGCAGTGATCCCCGCAGCGAGTTGATAGTTTCGCGCTGAACACAGGTTAGGGTTTGATGGTCGTGGACGTCAAAGTAGAAACAGGGGCGGATGTTGTAAGGAAATAGAGGCATTGCGGTAATCAAAGTGTTCGGACTTATAGGTTTATGAACAGGGTGTTAAATATATAAATTCCGGGCGTTTAATGAATTGCTACACGCCGCGTCAGCGGGGGGGTAATGCCCAGCGGGGCCTGGATGAATTTAGAGATGAGAATAAATCACATCTGGAGCATAATGCGTGCCGCAGCCCAAAGGTGGTGGAGCATTGGTGTTGAAGAAGGTCCTGTTTCAACTGCACTGGTTCTTTGGAATCACCGCAGGTCTGGTGTTGGCGCTGATGGGCATTACGGGCGCGCTGTATTCGTTTGAAGACGAAATTCTCGACGTTCTGAACCCTGACGTTCTACTCGTTGAGGAGCGTTCCGCGACACTGGCACCCATTGAGCTTGTGCACAGGCTGGAGGCTGCGACCGGGCTGACGGTCGCTATTTTGCGCGTCGATACACTCGGCAATCGTGCTGCCCAAGTGTATTTCACACCCGAACAGGGCGAACGGCGCGGTCCCAAACGCAATTTCGATCCCTATACAGGCGAGCTGAAAGGCGATGCTGTAGGTGAGGGCTTTTTCGACTTTGTCCTGCAACTGCATCGTTATCTGGCTGCAGGTGAGGTGGGTAAGCAGATCACTGCGGCCTGCACACTGGTGCTGGTGTTCTTCTGCCTGTCCGGGCTCTACCTGCGTTGGCCTCGCAACGCACTGAACTGGCGTGTCTGGCTGACGATGGACTGGGCCAAAAAGGGTCGCAGTTTCAACTGGGACCTGCATTCGGTCTTTGGTACCTGGTGCCTGTTGTTCTACCTGCTGTTCGCGATCACGGGCCTGAACTGGTCTTATGATTGGGTGGGCAATGGTCTGAACAGGCTGCTGGGAGATTCGCTGCCGGCACAGCGCAAAGCCCCTGTGGCCCCAGCCAGCAAAGCCGCGCCGTTGGTAGTGGATTATGCTGCCGTCTGGGACAGTGTGCAGAAAACCGCCGGGCCTGAACTGCGCGCTTATAACTTGCGCCTGCCTGCTTCTGGCGGCCAACCGGCCACGGTGTTCTATCTGCTCAAGGACTCACCCCATCCACGAGCCTTGAACAGCATCACGCTTGATCCGGCCAACGGTCAGGTCAGCTCGGTTTCACGCTATGCAGAGCGCAGTTTCGGCGCGCAATTGCTTGCCAGCAATTATGCGCTGCACGTTGGCAGCTATTTCGGTCTCGTCGGTCGGCTCATCATGACGGCTGCATCGTTGATGATGCCGCTGTTCTTTATTACCGGCTGGCTGTTGTACCTGGATCGACGTCGCAAGCAACGTGCTGTCATAAGTGCGCGCGGCGAGGTTCAGGGTGAAGGGGCAGATGACGCCGCTTCCTGGCTGATTGGTTTCGCCAGCCAAAGCGGTTTTGCCGAGCAGTTGGCCTGGCAGACTGCGGGCCAGTTGCAGGCTTCAGGAGTGTCGGTGCGCTTGAAGCAGCTGGGCGATCTGACCGAAGAGGATTTCAGTCATAGCCGTAAGGCGCTTTTTGTCGTCAGCACCTTTGGTGAGGGCGAGGCGCCCGACAGCGCGCGGGGTTTCGAGCGTAAGTTGCTGGGCCGTCCGCTGGAACTGAAGCAGCTCGATTACGCCGTTCTGGCCCTTGGCGACCGGCAATACCCGCATTTCTGCGGTTTCGCCCATCGTTTGCATGGCTGGTTGGCCAAGCATGGCGGGCGCACGTTGTTCCCGCCTGTTGAAGTGGACAGCGCTGATCCAGCAGCCCTGCAACACTGGCAGCAGCAACTGGGACAATTGACTGGCTCCGTGCCTTCAACGCACTGGCAGGCATCGGTTTTCGAGAACTGGACGCTTGCGAGTCGCGAGCATTTGAACCCTGGCAGCAGTGGTTCTAAGGTTTGCTTGCTGGACCTGGAAGCGCCGACGTCAGCGAGCTGGCAGGCGGGTGATCTGGTCGAGGTGATACCGCGCAATGCGGCGCAGGTCATTGAAGCCTTTCTCGCCGGGCTGGGTGTCGATCCTGGCGCTTCGGTAACTGTGGATGGCTTGCAGGAGCCGCTCGTGCAGGCGTTAGCGACTCGCCAACTGCCGCACAATCGTGCGCATCTGGTGGGCCTGCACGCGCAGGCGCTGATCGACGCGTTGGTGCCGGTATCTGCTCGTGAATATTCGATTGCTTCGATTCCGGAAGATGGGCGTCTGCAACTCATCGTGCGTCAGGAAGTTCATCCTGACGGCAGCCTGGGGCTGGGCTCCGGGTGGCTGACCGAACATGCCGCCGTTGGCAGCGCAATCAGTCTGCGTCTGCGCCGCAACAGCAGTTTTCATTTGCCTGTCGATTCCGTCCCGCTGATCTTGCTGGGCAATGGCACGGGGCTGGCTGGTTTGCGCAGTCTGCTCAAGGCTCGCATCGCCCAAGGACAGATGCGCAACTGGCTGCTATTCGGCGAGCGTAACCGCGGCCACGATTTTCATTGTGGTAACGAACTGGAGGGCTGGCTGGAGGCTGGCCATCTGACTCGTCTGGACCTGGCTTTCTCCCGTGATCAGGCTGAAAAGGTCTACGTGCAGGACTGCTTGCGCGAGGCGGCGGATGAACTGCGTACATGGCTGGACGACGGTGCCGCGATCTATATCTGTGGCAGCCTGCTCGGTATGGCGGCAGGGGTGGATCAGGTTTTGAAGGATGTGCTGGGAGAGCAGAGAGTCAGTGAGCTGATCGAGCAAGGGCGTTACAGGCGGGATGTTTATTGACTGGCGTGCCGATACGTAAGTCTTTGAGAAGGATCGGACGCGCAGCGTCCAGAACTGCGTGCCCACGCTGGAGCGTGGGCACGATAGTCTTCTAGCCTATGCCGCTACAAATTGTTCGGCATAGTGGCAGGCCACCTGGCGGTTATCCACCAGACGCAGCTCCGGTACGTCTGTTGCGCAACGTTCCGTCGCGTAAGGGCAGCGCTTGTGGAAGGCGCAGCCGCTTGGCGGGTTGAGCGGGTTGGGCAGCTCGCCGACGATCTTGATCTTCGGTTTGAGCGGGTCCGGATGGATGGTCGGGGTCGCTGATAGCAGTGCCTGAGTGTAAGGGTGCAGTGGACGGTTGTAGATCTCTTCCTTGGGGCCCATTTCTGCCGGCCGTCCCAGGTACATCACCAATACCGTATCGGCGACATGACGTACCACCGACAGGTTGTGGGAGATGAACACGTAGGCGGTGTTGAATTCCTGCTGCAAATCCATGAACAGGTTCAGCACTTGAGCCTGAATCGACACGTCCAGCGCCGAAGTCGGTTCGTCCGCGATCAGCACCTTGGGCTGCAGCATCATCGCCCGGGCCAGCGCGATACGCTGACGCTGACCGCCGGAAAACATGTGCGGGTAGCGCTGATAATGCTCGGGGCGCAAACCGACCTGAGCCATCATCGCCTGCACTTTTTCCCGACGTTCTGCCGCCGATAGTTTGGTGTTGATCAACAGCGGCTCGCCGAGCTGGTCACCGACTTTCTGGCGTGGGTTGAGCGACGCGTAAGGGCTCTGGAATACCATCTGCACGTCTTTGCGCAACTGCTTGCGCTCGGACTTGCTGGCACCGGTCACTTCCTGGCCGGCGATTTTCAGCGAACCCGATGAAGGTTCTTCAATCAGTGTCAGCGCGCGGGCCAGCGTCGACTTGCCACAGCCGGACTCGCCGACCACAGCCAGGGTCTTGCCGGCTTCCAGTTCGAAGGACACACCGTTAAGTGCGCGCACCAGCGCTGTGCCTTTGAACAGGCCTCGGGAGACTTCGTAGTGACGGGTAAGGTCGCGGGCGGTAAGTACGACGCTCATTACGCCACCTCCTGATTCAAGGGATAGAAGCAGCGCGCCAGGCTATGGGCCTTGGGGTCCAGGCCAGGACGTTCGGTCCGGCAGTTGTCGCGCACATACGGGCAGCGCGGTGACAGCAGGCAACCCTGTGGCCGGTCATAGCGACCCGGAACCATGCCCGGCAGCGTGGCGAGGCGTTCGGCGCCCATGCTGTGCTCGGGAATGGCGGCCAGCAAGGCTTCGCTGTACGGGTGGGCAGGGACCTCGAACAGACCAGGCACCTGACCGACTTCGACGGCCTGACCGGCATACATCACACAGACGCGCTGGGCGGTTTCAGCGACTACCGCCAGGTCGTGAGTGATCAGCACCAGCGCCATGTCCTGCTCTTTTTGCAGGCTCAGCAACAGCTCCATGATCTGCGCCTGAATGGTCACGTCCAGCGCGGTGGTCGGTTCGTCGGCGATCAGCAGCTTGGGTTCGCCGGCGATGGCCATGGCAATTGCCACACGCTGGCTCATGCCGCCCGACAGTTGATGCGGGTAGGCATTCAGGCGCGCAGCCGCGCCAGGGATTTCGACCTTTTCCAGCAGTTCCAGCGCGCGCTGGCGTGCCGCCTTGCCCGACATGTTCAGGTGCTGGCGCAGCACTTCCTCGATCTGGAAGCCCACGGTGTAACTGGGGTTCAGCGCGGTCATCGGGTCCTGGAAAACCATCGCCAGGTCTTTACCGATGATGCGACGACGCTGCCGCGCGTTCAGCTTGAGCAGGTCCTTGCCGTCGAAGTTGAGCGCGTCGGCAGTGATTATGCCGGGCGAATCGATCAGCCCCATCAGCGCCATCATGGTCACGGATTTACCGGACCCCGATTCGCCAACGATGGCCAGTACTTCGCCTTTGTCGACGCTCAGGGACAGGCCGTCCACAACAGGTACGGCCTTGGCGTCGCCGAAGCGGACGTTGAGATTCTTGATTTCAAGAAGTGACATGCGAATCTCCTCAGGCGGCGTTCTTGAGTTTCGGGTCCAGCGCATCGCGCAGACCGTCGCCCATCAGGTTGATTGCCAGCACGCTGAGCAAAATGGTCAGACCTGGCAGGCTGACGACCCACCAGGCACGTTCGATGTAGTCGCGCGCCGAGGCGAGCATGGTGCCCCACTCAGGCGTCGGCGGTTGTACGCCAAGGCCCAGGAAGCCCAGCGCTGCGGCGTCGAGAATGGCCGAGGAAAAACTCAGCGTTGCCTGAACGATCAGCGGCGCCATGCAGTTGGGCAGCACGGTGATGAACATCAGGCGTGGCAGGGTGGCACCGGCCAGACGCGCAGCCGTCACGTAGTCACGGTTCAGCTCGCCCATTACCGCAGCGCGGGTCAGACGTACGTAGGACGGCAGCGACACGATGGCGATGGCGATCACCGTGTTGATCAGGCCAGGGCCGAGAATTGCCACAATGGCTACAGCCAGCAGCAGCGATGGCAAGGCCAGCATGATGTCCATCAGGCGCATCACCGAAGGGCCGAGCACGCGCGGGAAGAAGCCAGCCAGCAAGCCCAGCAGGATGCCCGGGATCAGCGACATGACCACCGATGCCAGACCGATCAGCAGCGACAGGCGCGAACCCTGGATCAGACGCGACAGCAGATCGCGGCCCAGTTCGTCGGTGCCGAGGATGAATTGCCATTGACCGCCTTCAAGCCACACCGGAGGTGTCAGCAGGAAGTCACGGTATTGCTCGCTCGGGTCATGTGGTGCAACCCACGGGGCGAACAGGGCGCAGAACACGATCAGTATCATGAACAGCAGGCCGGCAACCGCGCCTTTGTTTTTCGAGAACGCTTGCCAGAATTCTTTGTACGGGGATGGGTAAAGCAGGCTTTGATCGACTGCTACCGCAGGAGTAGGGGTGCTCATATCGATGATCTCAGCGCTGATGACGGATGCGTGGGTTGGCAAAGCCGTAGAGGATATCCACCACGAAGTTGACCAGGATCACCAGACAGGCGATCAGCAGAATGCCGTTTTGCACGACCGGATAGTCCCGGGCGCCGATGGCTTCGATCAGCCACTTGCCGATGCCGGGCCACGAGAAGATCGTTTCGGTCAGTACCGCCCCGGCCAGCAATGTGCCTATTTGCAGACCGAACACGGTCAGTACCGGAATCAGCGCGTTCCGCAGGCCGTGAACGAATACCACGCGAGCCGGCGACAGGCCTTTGGCCCGTGCAGTACGCACGTAGTCTTCACGCAATACTTCGAGCATCGATGAGCGGGTCATCCGGGCGATTACCGCCAGCGGAATGGTGCCCAGCACGATGGCCGGAAGAATCAGGTGATGCAACGCATCGAGAAACGCGCCTTGTTCGTCACTGAGCAAGGTGTCGATCAGCATGAAACCGGTGACTGGCGGAATGTCGTACAGCAGGTCGATCCGTCCGGATACCGGCGTCCAGCCCAGCGATACCGAGAAGAACATGATAAGAATCAGGCCCCACCAGAAGATCGGCATGGAGTAGCCCGCCAGGGAAATCCCCATGACCCCATGGTCGAACAGGGACCCTCGCTTGAGTGCGGCGATCACCCCGGCGAGCAGGCCGAGAATACCCGCGAAAATCAGTGCTGCCAGCGACAACTCCAGGGTTGCCGGGAACAGCGAGGTGAATTCGGACCAGACACTGGTGCGCGTACGCAGCGATTCACCGAGGTCGCCCTGGGCGAGCTTGCCGATGTAATCGATGTACTGGGCGTAGAGGGGTTTGTTCAGACCCAGACGCTCCATGGCCTGAGCGTGCATTTCCGGATCGACCCGGCGCTCACCCATCATGACTTCGACCGGGTCGCCCGGAATCAGGCGAATCAGGGCGAAGGTCAATAAGGTGATGCCGAAGAAAGTGGGTATCAGCAACCCCACTCGGCGGGCGATAAAACTAAACATCTTGGTGTGTACCTCATCAGCCGGTTAGGCGTGCTCCGGCGAGTCTCGGGTTATGAGCTCGCCGGATTATTTTTCTACTTCACCTGGGTAGTGGCGAAGTTGTTGGTTGTGAGCGGGCTGATTTGGTAGCCCTCCACATTTTTACGCATGGCCGTGAACATTCTGGTGTGAGCCATGCTGATCCACGGCTGATCCTTGTTGAATATGGCCTGGGCCTGTTCATAGAGCCCAGCGCGCTCCTGCGGGTTCACTGTTTCGCGAGCCTTGTCGATCAGCGTCTGGAATTCGGCATTGCACCAGCGTGCATAGTTTTCGCCGTTTTTCGCCGCTTCACAACTAAGCATCGGGGTCAGGAAGTTGTCCGGGTCGCCATTGTCGCCTGCCCAGCCGGCAGACACCATGTCATGTTCGCCATTCTTGGCGCGTTTGAGCATTTCGCCCCATTCCATGACGCGAATGTCGATCTTGATGCCGATCTTTGCCAGATCGGACTGCATCATTTGCGCACCGAGCATCGGGTTAGGGTTGGTCGGACCACCACCGTTGCGGGTGAACAGGGTGAACGTAGTGCCCTCCGGCACACCTGCTTCCTTCAGCAAGGCGCGTGCCTTGTCGAGGTCAACCGGCGGATTCTTCAGGCTGTTGTTGTAACCCAGCAGGGTTGGTGGATACGGGTTGACCGCTACCAGCGCATTGCCCTTGCCGAACACCGCGTTGACATAAGCGTTCTTGTCGAACGTCATGTCAATGGCTTTGCGTACCCGCACATCGCTCAAATACTTGTGCGTGGTGTTGATCGCAATATAGCCGGTGGTCATGGCCTCCATTTCATCGATTTTCAGATTCGGGTCTTTCTTGATGCTTGGGACATCGTCCGGCTTTGGATACAGCGCGATCTGGCATTCGTTGGCCTTGAGTTTCTGCAGGCGCACGTTGTTGTCGGTGGCGATGGCCAGAATCAATGCTTCAGCAGGCGGCTTGCCTCGGAAGTAATCCGGGTTGGCCTTGAAGCGTACCTGCGCATCCTTGGCATAGCGCTGGAAGATGAACGGGCCGGTACCGATTGGCTTGCTGTTTAGATCGTTGGTCTTGTCGGCTTTCAACAACTGGTCGGCATATTCTGCCGGGTAGATAGAGGCGAAAGCCATGGCCAGGTCGGCCAGGAATGGTGCTTCGCGGCGGGTCAGGGTGAACTTGACGGTGTAGTCGTCAGTTTTCTCGACGCTTTTCAGCAGCTCTTTGAAGCCCATGCTTTCAAAATAGGGGAAGCCGACGCTCGACTTGTCATGCCACGGGTGTTTCGGGTCCAGCTGACGCTGGAAACTCCAGAGCACATCGTCGGCGTTCATGTCGCGGGTCGGTTTGAAGTAATCGGTGGTGTGGAACTTGACGCCTTTACGCAGGTGGAAAGTGTAGGTCAGACCGTCTTCGCTGATGTCCCAGGAGTCAGCCAGCGCAGGAATCACTTCCGTGGTACCGGGTTTGAAATCCGCGAGGCGGTTGAACACGGTTTCAGCCACGGCATCGGCCGTCACGGCTGTCGTGTATTGCACCATGTCGAAGCCTTCGGGGCTGGCTTCGGTGCAGACTACCAGGGGTTTTGCCGAAACACTGACGGCGACGCTGAGCAGGGCCAGGGCGATCGAGTTGCGTAGCGATAACAGTTTCATTGTGAACCCTCCATAGAGTTGACGTCGATGGTGATGTTCTGGCGCAAGGCTGTTGCCTTGCACCAGAACGGTTTTCAGCGAATCAAAGAATGTTGAACGGGATGGTGGTTACCAGACGGAGTTCGTTGATGTTGCCATCAGCCTGATTCTCGCTGGCGCGGTGAGTGGTGTAAGTGGCGCGAATGGCAGTGGCCTTGAGCGGGCCGGACTGCACGGAGTACGACGTACCGATACCGTATTCGTAGTGAGTCTCGCCGTCCATTGCATTTACGCCGCTCGGTGTCCGAACGCCATTGATGGTCTGGACGTCGCCGTAGACGTTGCCTTTGTATTTGGTGCCGTCGATGTCCCAGCCGCGCGCCTGGTAAATGTTGAACTTCAGACCAGGCACACCGTATTCAGCCATGTTCAGTACGTAGGCGATCTGCAGGGATTTCTCGTTCGGGCCGTTGAAGTCCGAGAGCAGGGAGTTGGCCAGGAAGATCGCGTTGGTGTCGTGCGCATAGTCGAAGTACTCATCGCCAGATACTTGCTGATAGGCAAGGCTGATGCTGTGAGCATTGTGTGTACCGGTGAAGGACAGGCTGTAGGTGTCGTTGTCGATAGGGCCTTGTTTGCTTTGACCGGAGTCCTTGGTCTTGTAGTAGTTCAGGTTAGTGCTGAGCGCCAGTGTCTTGCTGTCACCCAGTTCGTGGGTGAAACCGAAGTAGTACTGGTGCCAGAAATCTTCCAGATTCGATGCGTAAAAGCTGGTTGTCAGGCTGTCGGTCGGCTTGTAGTCAGCGCCGAACATGTCCAGACGATCGGCGGTCTGGCTGCGATCACCGTACTCGGAGCGGAACTTGTCCAGACTCTGTTCCATACGTGGCGATACGCGGTCGAAACTACCGGCTTGAAACGACAGGTTATTCAGCTCGTCGCTCTGTACGGCAACACCCTGGAAGCTGGAAGGCAGTGCGCGGTTGCCGATGAAGGCGATGACCGGGGTGTTAACCGATTGGCGACCCATGGTCAGGACCGTGTTGGAGACACGTGCCTTGACGTTGCCCAGGCCCATTTTGCTCCACTGACCGACTGCATCGCCGTCACGGTGAGCGAGGGTCCGGTTGGAACTGCCTGCAAAGTCATCGGTGTCACGGTCCAGCGCAATGGCGTTGTACAGTGCCAGCTCGGTGGCGAAACCTACAACACCCTGCGTGTAGCCCGAGGTGTAGTTGACGATGGTGCCCTGCTGCCAGTTGATACGACGCGAGGTCTGCTCAGCGATGCCGTTGTCGTTGTAGCGGAAAACCTCGCCACGACGCTTCAGTTCGTTGGCGTACCAGTTGCGGGTCGTGCCGGTCAGGTGTTGATCTTCGATAAAGCCGTTGGCATCTGCCTGTGCATTCTTTGAACTCAGCTCGGTCGGTACAAAGGTCTGGCTGGCTGGCTCTGCCTGAACCAACGCGCCGAACGACGAGAGAGATAAGGCCAATAACGCAGTGCTTGTTGTTTTCACGATGTGCAGCTCCCTTTATCACTTTTTTATATGCCAGTTCTTAAGCCTGGCTTTTGGTGGTGCAGGGCTTTGGGCCCTGCGTTGTTATCGGTATCGACACGCAAGTGCCGGCTCTCGCCGTGACACAAGACGGCGAGGGCATGCGTGGTTGCTGATCAGTCGGCGATGCTGACGCCTGAAAAGTTGTTGCGACCAAACGGGCTGACGTGGAAGTCCCTGACATCGGCGCGCAACGGCTGATTGACCGTCGAGTGGGCAATCGGGGTGATCGGCACCTGTTCCTTGAGGTAGCGTTGCGCCTGTTTGTACAGGTCGGTGCGCTGCTCGCGGTCGGTGACAGCGACGGCGGCCTTGACCAGCTTGTCGTATTTTTCGTCGCACCACATCGAGTAGTTGTTACCGCCAATGGCTGCGCAGCTGTACAGCGTGCCCAGCCAGTTGTCCGGGTCGCCGTTGTCGCCGGTCCAGCCGATCAGCGAGATATCGTGCTCGCCGTTCTTGGTGCGCTTGAGGTATTCACCCCATTCATAACTGACGATCCGCACTTTGATGCCGACCTTGGCCCAGTCGGCCTGCAGCATCTCGGCCATCAGCTTGGCGTTGGGGTTGTAAGGGCGCTGGACCGGCATGGCCCAAAGAGTCAGTTCGGTGCCTTCCTTGACGCCAGCCGCGCGCAGCAGGGTTTTGGCTTTTTCCGGGTCGTAGGGCGCGTCCTTGATGCTGTCATCGTAGGACCACTGGGTCGGCGGCATGGCATTGACTGCCAGCTGCCCTGCGCCCTGATAAACCGCGTTGATGATTGCCTTCTTGTTGACGGCCATGTCCAGCGCCTGGCGCACTTCCAGCTTGCCTAGCGGCTCGTGGCGTACGTTGTAGGAGATGTAACCGAGGTTGAAGCCTGGCTTCTCGATGATCTGCAGGCTTTTGTCTTCCTTGAGGCTGGCAAGGTCTGCCGGACGCGGGTTGACCGAGACCTGGCACTCGTTGGCCTTGAGCTTCTGCATGCGGGCAGAGGCGTCGGTCACGATGGCGAAAATCAACTGGTCGATTTTCACCCGGCTCGGGTCCCAGAACTCCTTGTTGCCCTTGTAGCGAATCTGCGAGTCTTTCTGATAGCGCTGGAACACGAAAGGCCCTGTGCCAATCGGTTGCTGGTTGATGTCGCGTACATCACCCTTGGCCATCAGTTGTTCGGCGTATTCGGCGGACAGGATCCCGGCGAAGTTCATCGCGATGTTCTGGATGAACGCCGCATCGACCGTATTGAGGGTGAACACCACGGTCAGTGGGTCGGTCTTCTCGATGGACTTGATCTTCTTGTTCAGGCCCATACCGGTGAAGTAAGGGAATTCAGTCGGGTAGGCTTTGCGAAACGGATGGTCGGGGTTGAGCATGCGGTTAAAGGTGAACAGCACGTCGTCGGCATTGAAATCGCGGCTGGGCTTGAAGTTCTTGTTGCTGTGGAACTTCACACCTTCGCGCAGATGAAACGTGTAGGTCAGACCGTCTTGCGAAACATTCCCTGAAGTAGCCAGCCCCGGCACCACGCTGGTATCGCCCTGCTTGAACTCGGTCAGACGGTTGTAGATCGGCTCTGACGCATCGTTATCAGTGGAGGAAGTGTATTGCGCACCGTCGAAGCCAGCCGGACTTGCTTCGGAGCAGAACACCAGATTGCTTGCCGCCTGGGCAAACGGAGCCAGTGCAAACAGCCCCAGGCACGACGTCATCGCAAGAGTTTTACGCATGATGATCCCTATCCTTAAAGGACGAGCCGAAGCTCGAATGTCTAACTGGCCCAAAGGCGCTGGCCCGAACAATAATTCCGAACAACCTGTCCGCACACATTGAGTTACAACGGCCACGAAGCGGCTGGCTTCCTGCCAGTTGCCGCGACCTCAGGACGGTAATTCGTCAAAGACGCGCGGTATATAGGCTCGCAGGCAGCAAAGTGCGTAGGAAATATCTTAGTGATAGTCGAAGAGTGCCGATATCGACACATTTTCAACCAACTGCTCGGGGCTCATGTTCAGGTAGAACGGCAGGCTGCGCCGGGTGAGCGGCGCAGCCTGCCGCCGGTTTTATTTCCCGGTTACGCTCACGCCGTAGAAGGAGTTCAAGCCAAACGGGCTGATCTTGAAGTCCTGTACGCTGGTGCGCATGGGTTGATAGACCGTCGAGTGCGCAATAGGCGTCATCGGCACTGCGTCTTTCAGGAGGTGTTGCGCCTGTTTGTACAGTTCGGTGCGCTTGGCCTGATCAGACGTCTCCTTTCCCTTGTGGATCAGGTCGTCGAACGGCTTGTCGCACCATTTTGCAAAGTTGTTGCCATTCAGCGCGTCGCAGCCGAACAGGGTGCCGAGCCAGTTGTCCGGGTCACCATTGTCACCGCTCCAGCCAATCAGCATGGCGCCGTTCTCGCCATTCTTGGCGCGCTTGATGTACTCGCCCCATTCGTAGCTGACGATTTTGGCGTTGATACCGATCTTCTTCCAGTCTGACTGGAGCATTTCGGCCATCAGTTTGGCGTTGGGGTTGTAAGGACGCTGAACCGGCATCGCCCACAGGGTGATTTCGGTGCCTTCCTTGATACCGGCTTCCTTGAGCAGCTCGCGAGCTTTCTCTGGATCGTACTTGGCGTCCTTGATGGTGGTGTCATAGGACCACTGGGTCGGTGGCATGGCGTTGACCGCCAATTGACCTGCACCCTGATAAACCGAGTCGATGATCTGCTGCTTGTTGACCGCCATGTCCAGCGCCTGGCGCACTTTCAGTTGGGCCAGCGGGTTTGGATGGTCTTCACCTTTGATCTGAGGCATCACGTTGTAGGCGATGTAACCCAGGTTGAAACCCGCCTGATCGGGCATCTTCAGGTTCTTGTCGGCCTTGAGTGGTTCGAGGTCGGCAGGACGAGGGTAGGCGGTGATCTGGCATTCGTTTTTCTTGAGCTTCTGCATGCGCACCGAAGCATCGGTGGTGATGGCGAAGATCAGGTTGTCGACCTTGACGTCCTCAGGCTTCCAATAGTCCTTGTTGCCGGTGTAACGGATATTGGAGTCTTTCTGGTAGCTCTTGAACACAAACGGGCCGGTGCCGATCGGCTGCTGGTTGATCAGCTCCGGTTTGCCTTCCTTGAGCAGCTTGGCGGCATATTCAGCGGACTGGATCGATGCAAAGCTCATGGCCATGTTCTGGATGAACGCAGCGTCGACTTTGCCAAGAGTGAACTTGACGGTGTGGTCGTCGACTTTTTCGATCTTCTTGATATTGGTGTCCATCCCCATATCAGTGAAGTACGGGAATTCGGTCGGATACGCTTTGCGGTAAGGCATGTCCTTGTCGATCATGCGATTGAACGTGAACAGCACGTCATCGGCATTGAATTCACGGGTCGGCTTGAAGTACGGCGTGGTGTGAAACTTGACGCCTTCGCGAAGGTGGAAGGTATACGTCAGGCCATCATCAGAGATGTCCCACTTGGTTGCCAGGCCGGGCACCACGGCGGTGCCGCCGCGTTCAAACTGGCTCAGGCGGTTGAAAATGGTCTCTGCTGCGGCGTCGAAGTCAGTACCTGTGGTGTATTGACCCGGATCGAATCCGGCAGGGCTGCCCTCGGAGCAGAACACCAGATTCGAAGCTGCGTGAGCGAAAGGAGCACTGGCGAGCAGGCTGGCGCCGACCAGAAACGGAATGACCGCGTGTTTGAGCATGGTTGCCTCAGTTGTTGTCATTTTGATTAGAGGGAACGACCTCGTGAGCCGATCCGTCCGATACTTATGCAGGGGCCATACCCAAAGCAAGACAGTGACGCCAAAGAAGCGACAAAGAGTGGCACGATCGTACAGGAATGTCGCGAAAGTGTAATTTTCGACCCGGTTGATCGTTTGCGTGTCGTTTTTTGAAACGTTTCGCGCACCGTTAAGGCGCAACCGGGTGAGAAAAATGCACCCGGTTGGAGCCATGTTGTTACTTCACTGTTCCCAGGCTGACACCATAGAAGGGTGTCAGGCCGAATGGGCTGATCTTGAAGTCCTGCACTTCCTGGCGCATTGGCTGAAAAACCTTCGAGTTGGCAATCGGGGTGATCGGCACCTGCTGCTTGAGAATGTGCTGGGCCTGCTGATAGAGCTTGATGCGCTCGTCACGGTTGCTGGTCAGCTTGGCCTGCTGCACCAGCTTGTCGTAGGCCGGGTCACACCACTTGGCGTAGTTGCTGCCTTTGACGGCTGCACAGCTGTACAGCACACCTAGCCAGTTGTCGGGGTCGCCGTTGTCACCGGTCCAGCCGTAGATCATTGCGTCATGCTCGCCGGCCTTGGCGCGCTTGATGTATTCGCCCCACTCATAGCTGACGATGTTGGCCTTGATACCGATCTTTTCCCAGTCGGACTGGATCATCTGTGCCGACATGCGCGCGTTGGGGTTCGAGGCGCGCTGGACTGTCATTGCCCACAGATCGATTTTCGTGCCCGGCGCCACGCCTGCTTCCTTGAGCAGTTGCTTTGCCTTGGTCAGGTCGTGAGGGGCATCCTTGATCGTCGGGTCATAGCTCCATTGACCTGGCGGCAGGGCATTTTCGGCCAGTTGACCGGCGCTCTGGTAAACCGCTTTGATAATCGCCGGTTTATCGATAGCCATGTCCAGCGCCTGGCGCACCTTGAGCTGGTCAAGTGGCGCATGGGTAACGTTGTAGGCAAGGAACCCCAGGTTGAAGCCCGGCTGGCTGAGGACCTTGAGTTTCGGGTCCTTTTTCATTTCTTCGATGTCCTGCGGACGCGGATAGCCGCTGACCTGGCATTCGCCAGCCTTGAGCTTCTGCATGCGCACTGCGGCATCGCTGCTGATCGAGAAGATCAGATTGTCGATCTTCACGTCCTCGGGCTTCCAGTACTCGGTGTTGCCCGCGTAACGAATCTGCGAGTCTTTCTGGTAGCGTTTGAAGACGAACGGGCCAGTGCCGATCGGCTTCTGGTTCAAGTCCTCGGCCTTGCCTTCCTTGAGCAATTTGTCTGCGTATTCGGCGGACTGGATAGAGGCGAAGCTCATGGCCAGATTCTGCACGAACGCAGCGTCAATGTTGTTCAGGGTGAACTTGACGGTCAGCGGGTCGACTTTCTCGACGCTCTTGATCGTTGTGTTCAGGCCCATGTCAGTGAAGTAGGGCGACTCGGACGGGTAGGCTTTGCGGAACGGGTGGTTGGCGTCGAGCAGGCGGTTGAACGTGAACAGCACGTCATCTGCGTTGAATGTGCGAGTAGGGGTGAAGTAGTCCGTGGTGTGGAACTTCACGCCGTCTCGCAGATGAAACGTGTAGGTCAGGCCATCCGGCGAGACGTCCCAGCGCGTGGCCAGGCCTGGCTCTACTTCCGTGCCGCCACGCTTGAATTGGGTCAGGCGGTTGAAGACGGTTTCGGCCGAGGCATCGAAGTCGGTGCCACTGGTGTACTGACTGGGGTCGAAACCGGCCGGGCTGGCTTCGGAGCAGTACACCAGTGTGCTCGCCGCCTGGGCCAGTGGTGCGCACGCCAGCAGGGCGGAGGTCAGCAGCAGCGGTTTGAAGAGTGTGTGTCCCATGGATCCCTCGCGTGGTACGGCAGTAACCGTGCTTTAAAATTGACAGTCAGGTAGACAACGGATAGTGCCGTACTTGGTCGGGGTCGGACAATACGCTTACTTGCCGGTAATCCTCGTCCACAAGTCCGCCAACGAAGTACTTTCGAAAAAAACGCTCAGAAAGTTGCTGCTGTCCTCGCTGAAACGCTGCAGATCTTTCTTCGCGCTGCTCTGCAATTGAGTCCGGGTCTGGTCCAGCTCGCTTTTGAGTGCTGCGCGCTTGACCTCTTCGGGGTTGGCCTCGGCCCACTCGTGAACCATGCTGTCTTGCCAGTCGCTGTCCATCGGGTGAGTGAAAAACCTTGCGGCAACATAGGCCGGATGCTCGGCATCTGCTTTTCCTTGCCATTGGCCCAGAACGGCCTGGCCCGTCTGAAGCACCGCTTTTCTGGCGAGGTCTGCGGCGAGCGCATGCAATGGGTGTTGCGCGTGATCCTTGGCCAGTTGCGAATGTGACGGGTCGGTCGAGCCACTGGTATTGGGATCTTCATCAAGCAGGGTCTGCATGTCATCAACGCTGTTACCCAGCCACACAGCCAGGCTTTGCATAGCGATACCAAAAGCATTGCCGAGCAATCGCCCAGGCGTTCCGATAAATGCATAGAATAGAACTGTTCGACCTGTTCGGAGAACGGCTGACTGGCCCATTGATCACGCGCTTCGAGGAAGGCTTCGTAACTCTCAAGCAGACGCTGATCGGGATGCTCGCCGAGGATGATCTGGATAATCTGGTCGCGCTCGTAACGCTCTCCAGCCTTGAACGCTTCAAACGGTTTGTCGTCTGGTGAGAACAGAATCCGGGCAAGCGGTTCTGCGAGGCTGGCGATGATATCGCTGCCGCCGAACGTGCCGGTCACCAGTGGCAGTTGATGCTTGCAGTCTGCCCTGGACGTCCAGGGCAGCACGTGGGTATGGCCGAGTTTGATCAGGCTCAACTCGACGAAGTTGGAGTGGGCGAAGAAGTCCTCGAGAATATGCAGCGCCGCTCCGATGTCCCGCAGGCCGTCAGTGGATTGCGGACCGGCCTTTATGGCTGACTCCAGGCCTGCGGTCATAATGTCCGCGGAGCGCCGGATGTAGCGTTTCATCGAGGTCTCATGATCGACTTGTAATGCGGGGTCGTCGGGCAGTACCCAGTCATCGAAGTCGGCGTCGCGCTCTTTGGGGTGGGCAGGTTTGGGGTTGATGGCCTTGGGGTTGTCGATGTGTTGATCAGGCCGATAGACGCCGAGTCGCTGAGGTGTCACGACAAAGCGCGAGCGGTCGATCTGCATCAGGTCGGTGAATTCCTTCACTGCCAGCACGTCCACGATGCGGGTCAGGGCTTCGCGGGACAGCAGGTCGGGGAAGCTTTTCGACATGGTCGTCGCCCGGACGATTTTCGGGTCGAGCAGTTGCGAATAGTCGCGCAGCCAGTTGCCGAAATAGATGGCGCGGATCTCGTCAGGTCTGAAGCCTGCAGATTCGAGTATTGCCTCGATAGCGCCATGAGTGTGCTTGTGTTCGTCGCCTTTCCCTGCTTCAAACGCTAATGGTGTGGGAAGCGGCTCGCTGTCTATATCCAGATCATCGGCAACAGCCAAGCGTTCGGAAATGCTATCCGGTGGATTCATCCTTGATTCCTTGAATATAAGGCGCGCTGGCCGTATCGCTCGGTCAGGGCGGTGTGCGTTAGGTGAGTGGCTAGTTTCGTGGTCGGCGAGGCTGTCGCCAATCGGGCGATACGTCAGCAAACGTAGGAGGTTGCCGACGCGCAGGCGGGTGCCAAAGGGCGCAGGGTGTAGAAAATGGCGACAGCCGAAACCGCCGCCTCATGATTCAGGGAATCGCGACTTCAATCACGCCATCGGCCGCGACGCTGACCTGGCTGGTTCCTGCCTCGACATCGGGCGTCGGCGCTGCGTCTTCACGCGAAGATTTTGCCATCATCATCACCGGTGCGCGCAGATACGGCTGCGGGTAGCCCGAGGTGTTCAGGTTCAGATTGACCAGCTTGTAGCCGGTGCCGCCCAAGGCTTCGGTAACCAGTTGCGCTCGGGCCTTGAACGCAGTCACGGCGTCCTTGAGCAGGGCGTCTTCGCTGGTTTTGCGGGTCGATGGCGAGATAGAGAAGTCCATGCCGCCCATTTTCAGATCCGTCAGCAGCTCGCCGGTCAGTTTCGAAAGCACCGCAAAGTCTGCACTTTCCAGACGCAGTTCGGCGCGTTCACGCCAGCCGGTGATCTTCTGCCCTTTGTCGTCGTAAACCGGATAGCTGTTGCGGCTACCCTGACGGGTCTTCACATCCTTGACCTGCCGCGCCTGGCCCAGCGCCTTGTTCAGGGTTTCAGTGATCTGTGCCGCCAGTTTGGCCGGGTCGCTGTCCTGCGCTTCGGTATAAAGGGTGACGAGCATCAGGTCGCGCTGGACTTCCTGATTGACCTCGGCACGCAAGGAAATCTGGTTATAACGGGCTTCTTCAGCCAGGGCCGGCAGGCTGGACAGGGCAGCGGCCAGCGCGACAAGCGTGGCAGCAGGGCGAAGATTGAACATGAAAGCTCCTTGTTATCAAACGGCCTGCGACACATGTCGCTCGGCGCAAAGTGTTCTGACTGTAGCGCTTTGGCCCGGTTCCTGCGATGCCCGGCTGCTCCGGTGTGCGGTGCGTTGACGCACTTTTCCAGTTTTGCCTCTCGCTTGGTTATACTTGCTGTGATCCGCCTGGAGCACTCATCAGGAGAGCTCATGCTCGCCCCCGTTCAAATGCTTTCAGCCACACGTCAAAACCTGTGGCGCCTGACATTCATCCGTATTCTGGTGCTGGCCGCGCAAGCTGGCTCGGTGGGTATGGCTTGGCTGTTCGATTTTCTGCCACTGCCGTGGCTGCAACTGTCGATCACCCTGGGCTGCTCGCTGGTGCTGTGCGGGCTGACTGTCATTCGTCTGCGCACCTCGCTGCCGCTCACCGAGCTTGAGTACGCCTTGCAACTGGCGCTGGACCTGCTGATCCATAGTGCGTTGCTGTACTACTCGGGCGGTTCGGCCAACCCGTTCGTTTCTTATTATCTGGTGCCGCTGACCATTGCCGCCGCCACACTGCCGTGGCGTTACTCGCTGATCCTGTCCGGCTTTGCGCTGACCATGTACACCTTGCTGATGGTGCGTTCCTACCCACTGGAAACCGACTCCATTGCCCGGGAAAACATGCAGGTCTACGGCATGTGGCTGAGTTTTGCGTTGGCGGCTTCCGTCATCACCTTTTTCGCGGCAAAGATGGCCGAAGAGCTGCGTCGCCAGGAGCAGTTGCGTGCCGAGCGCCGGGAGGAGGGCTTGCGCGATCAACAGTTGCTTGCCGTCGCGACCCAGGCCGCAGGCGCGGCCCATGAACTGGGCACTCCACTGGCGACCATGAGCGTGCTGCTCAAGGAAATGCGCCAGGACCACAGTGACCCTGCATTGCAGGAGGACCTGTCGGTGTTGCAGGAGCAGGTCAAGCAGTGCAAGCAGACCCTTCAGCAACTGGTGCGTGCCGCCGAAGCGAACCGGCGCATGGCCGTGGAGCAACAGCTCGCCACCCGCTGGCTGGATGAGTCCCTCAACCGCTGGCATCTGATGCGCCCGGAAGTGAGTTACCGTTTCTATCAGTTAGGCAAGGGCGAAGCGCCGATGCTGGCACCGCCGCCGGACCTGACCCAGGCGCTGCTCAACCTGCTCAACAACGCGGCCGACGCCTGCCCCGATGGCCTTGAAGTCAACCTGAACTGGGACAGCGCAGAAGTCTGTATCAGTATTCGCGACCACGGCGCAGGTGTGCCGCTGGCGATTGCCGAACAGATCGGCAAGCCGTTCTTTACTACCAAGGGCAAAGGTTTCGGCCTGGGTCTGTTTCTGAGCAAGGCCAGCGTCACCCGTGCGGGTGGCTCGGTAAAGCTCTACAGTCATGAAGAAGGCGGTACGCTCACCGAGCTGCGCCTGCCCCGAGATACGCGAGGAGAAGAAGCATGAGTGACGAAGACATCCAGGTCGAAGGCGAAGAGCTGCCGCACCTGTTGCTGGTCGATGACGACGCGACGTTCACCCGTGTAATGGCGAGGGCCATGAGCCGTCGTGGTTTTCGGGTGAGCACCGCAGGTTCAGCCGAGGAAGGCCTGGCGCTGGCGCAGCAGGACATTCCTGAATACGCCGCGCTGGACCTGAAAATGGATGGCGATTCAGGGCTGGTGCTACTGCCCAAACTGCTCGAAATGGACCCGGACATGCGTGTGGTGATCCTCACCGGGTATTCGAGCATCGCCACGGCAGTCGAAGCCATCAAGCGCGGCGCGTGCAATTACCTGTGCAAACCGGCTGATGCCGATGATGTACTGGCGGCTCTGCTCTCCGAACACGCCAACCTCGACACGCTGGTCCCCGAGAATCCGATGTCGGTGGATCGCTTGCAGTGGGAGCACATCCAGCGCGTGCTGACCGAGCACGAGGGCAATATTTCCGCTACAGCCCGGGCGCTAGGCATGCACCGCCGGACCTTGCAGCGCAAGTTGCAGAAGCGTCCGGTGCGGCGTTAATGAAGGTTTTTTCATAGTGGTCGTGTAGGCGTTTTTTTGCGTCATTGTGCTCAGGCATCGTACTTTCAAAGAGAGCGAGCCTGACCCACATGAATCGCAATGCTGAATATTCTGCCGTCAACGACACTGTGAAAGGGGCGTTTCTACGCCGCGTGTGGAAGCTGATCACGCCGTATTGGCGGAGTGAGGAAAAGGCCACTGCCTGGCTGTTGCTGGTTTCGGTAATTGCGCTGTCGCTGTTCAGCGTACAAGTGTCGGTCTTCTTCAACAGTTGGTATCGAGATTTTTACAACGCGCTGCAGAATAAGGACCTGGCTGCCTTCACCCACCTGATCCTGTACTTCAGCGGGATCGCTGCGATTGCCATTCTGGCGGCGGTCTATCGTCTGTACCTGACTCAGTTGCTGACCATCCGCTGGCGTCGCTGACTGAACAGCACTTCGCCCGTTGGCTCGCAGACAAAAACTACTATCACCTGGAGCAGGGCGGGTACACCGACAACCCTGACCAGCGTCTGTCCGAAGACCTCAACGAGTTCACCACCAGCACCCTCAGCCTCGGGCTTGGCCTGATGAGCGCGGTCGTCAGTCTTGTTTCGTTCTCGGTCATTCTCTGGGGCGTGTCGGGCAGCATCGAACTGTTCGGGGTCACCATACCCGGCTATATGTTCTGGGCGGCCTTGCTTTATGCGCTTATCGGCAGCCTGTTGACGCACTGGATCGGCAAGCGCCTGATCCCGTTGAACAACCAACAGGAGCGCTTTGAGGCGGACCTGCGTTTTGCCTTGGTGCGCGTACGGGAAAACGCCGAAAGCATTGCCTTGTCCGAGGGCGAGCGTAATGAAAACCAGCGCCTCAGCGGGCGCTTCATGATGATCTGGAATAACTTCCGGGCATCCATGAAAGTCCAGAAGCGGCTGACATTCTTCACATCAGGTTATTCGCAGATTGCCCTGATCTTTCCTTTCATCGTGGCTGCGCCGCGGTATTTTTCGGGCAAGATCGAGTTGGGTGATCTGATGCAGATCAATTCGGCATTCGGCAACGTGCAGGAGAACTTCAGTTGGTTCATCAGCGCCTACAGCACGCTAGCCTCATGGCGCGCCACGTGTGACCGTCTGCTGAGCTTCCGCCAGGCCATGACTGATCATGAAGCGCAGCAACCCGCCATTGAAAGGGTTAACGCTAACGACACGCTGGACCTGCGTGACCTGGAATTGAGCCTCGCAGGGGGGCGTCAACTTTTGAGCGACGCCAATCTGCATATCGGTCCGGGAGAGCGAGTGATGCTCAGTGGTCGCTCGGGCAGTGGCAAAAGCTCGTTGTTGAAAGCTCTCGGTGGTCTATGGCCGCACGGCTCGGGCCAGATTAGTGTGCCCACAGGGACGGCGCTGTTCCTGCCGCAACGGCCTTATCTGCCCATCGGCACCTTGCGTGAGGCAATGAGTTATCCACAACCTGCGCAGCGCTACCCGGCAGAACGCTTTGCAGAGGTGCTGAACCAGTGTCGCCTGGAGCACCTGATACCGCGACTGGATGAAAGCAATCACTGGCAACGCTTTCTGTCGCCCGGCGAGCAGCAGCGAGTGGCGTTTGCTCGCGCCTTGCTGGTCGCGCCGAGCTGGCTGTTTATGGATGAGGCCACCTCGGCCATGGATGAGGATGACGAGGCTGCCATGCACCGCGCAATCATTGATGGCCTGCCCGGTCTGACGCTGGTCAGTATCGGACACCGCAGTAGCCTCAAACGCTTTCATGGTCGGCATGTGCGTATCGAGGACGCAAAACTGCTCGAGCGACCGACACCTGCAGCGGTTTGAGGTTGACGCTATTGGGCGGGTGGCGCTTTTGAGGGTGTGATCATACAACCGCTGAGCTATGATTAGCCCATGTTTAGCAGTCCAGAGATCGATGTTGGATGGAAAATCAAAGCGCTCCGCCCCGCGCCCGTAGAAAACACCGCAGCCTAGCGCAGGAGTTGGTGACTGAGCTGTCCGAGCGAATTCGCAGCGGTCAGCTCAAGCGTGGCGACAAATTGCCTACCGAATCCGCAATCATGGAAGAGCAGGGCGTCAGCCGGACCGTGGTGCGCGAGGCGATTTCGCGCCTGCAGGCGTCCGGTCTGGTCGAGACCCGTCACGGGATCGGCACTTTCGTTCTCGATACGCCAAGCCCCAGTGGATTCCGGATCGATCCGGCGACCATTGTCACTCTGCGTGATGTGCTGGCGATTCTCGAATTGCGTATCAGCCTGGAAGTCGAGTCGGCCGGGCTGGCAGCCCAGCGACGCAGTGACGAGCAACTGGCAGCGATGCGTTCGGCGCTGGACGCACTCAATGAAAGTGCCGCACACGCCACGGATGCGGTGGCGTCTGACTTCCAGTTCCACCTGCAGATTGCGCTATCTACCGGCAATCGCTATTTCACGGACATCATGACCCATCTAGGCACCAGCATCATCCCGCGCACACGGTTGAACTCTGCGCGTCTGGCTCATGATGATCAGCAGCATTACATGGACCGCCTGAGCCGCGAGCACGAGGAAATCTTCGACGCCATCGCCCGTCAGGACTCCGATGCGGCCCGCGCCGCCATGCGCCTGCACCTGACCAACAGCCGCGAACGCCTGCGCCACGCGCATGAAGAGGCTGAATCGCAGCGTGCTTGAGGATTAAAAGAGGACGCAGAGCATCCAGAACTGCATGCGACGCGGAGCGTCGCACGATAGGTTAGGTGGATTGAGGTTATCTTTCCGCGCATTCCAGCGTGGGAATGCCTTTCGTGACGCTCTGCGTCACAAATCTGCGCGGCATCACGGGAGTCAAAACCGGCTCCCGCCCCCTCCCTCTAAAAAACCCGAAAATCCCTGTTGAGTGATTTTATTATCGGTTGTACGATGACTTACGACATCGGCACTGACCCGGTGATCTTCTAACAATTATGTCCTCCAGGGTGTTCGAATAATGAATCCACAAGAACTGAAGTCCATCCTCTCATCCGGTCTGCTGTCTTTCCCGGTTACCGATTTCAACGCTCAGGGCGACTTCCATCGCGCGGGCTACATCAAACGCCTCGAGTGGCTGGCACCGTACGGCGCCAGCGCTCTGTTCGCTGCAGGTGGTACAGGTGAGTTTTTCTCCCTGGCCGCCAGCGAATACTCCGAAATCATCAAGACTGCCGTCGACACCTGCGCCACCAGCGTGCCAATCCTGGCCGGTGTAGGTGGTCCGACCCGTCAGGCCATCGAGTACGCTCAGGAAGCCGAGCGTCTGGGCGCCAAAGGTCTGTTGCTGCTGCCGCATTACCTGACCGAAGCCAGCCAGGACGGTGTTGCCGCCCACGTTGAGGCGGTGTGCAAGTCGGTGAAGATCGGTGTGGTTGTCTACAACCGTAACGTCTGCCGCCTGACGCCAACCCTGCTGGAGCAACTGGCCGAGCGTTGCCCGAACCTGATCGGTTACAAGGACGGTCTGGGTGATATCGAGCTGATGGTCTCGATCCGCCGCCGTCTCGGCGACCGCTTCTCGTACCTGGGCGGCCTGCCGACCGCTGAAGTCTATGCCGCTGCCTACAAGGCGCTGGGCGTGCCGGTCTATTCATCTGCGGTCTTCAACTTCGTGCCGAAACTGGCAATGGACTTCTACCACGCCATCGCCCGTGACGATCACGAAGCCGTCGGCAAGTACATCGACGATTTCTTCCTGCCGTATCTGGAAATCCGCAACCGCAAGGCCGGTTACGCCGTGAGCATCGTCAAGGCAGGCGCAAAAATCGCCGGCTACGACGCAGGCCCGGTGCGTGCGCCATTGACCGATCTGACCCCGGACGAGTGCGACATGCTCGCCGCCTTGATGGACAAGCAAGGCAAGCAATAACACCCCAAGGACGTAACCGCTGAGCGATCAGCGGTTTTGTCGTTGGAATGCATCACCCTTACAGGTGGTAGCTGTCGTCGCCGCGACACTGCCAAGGGGCCTGTAATGCGACACCCAAAAACAGCTTTACCCGCGTAAAAAAATAATCAGTGGGAGCTCTACAATGCAAAAGTCCAAGCCGACGCACGTCCGCTATTTGATTCTGTTGATGCTGTTTCTGGTCACCACGATCAACTACGCCGACCGTGCCACCATCGCTATCGCTGGTTCCAGTATCCAGAAAGACCTTGGCATTACTCCGGTCACTCTGGGCTATATCTTTTCTGCATTTGGCTGGGCCTACGTGGCCGGTCAGATCCCCGGTGGCTGGCTGCTCGACCGTTTCGGGTCGAAGAAAGTCTACGCCATGAGCATTTTCACCTGGTCGCTGTTCACCCTGCTGCAAGGCTATGTGGGTGAGTTCGGCATTTCCACCGCCATTGTCGCGCTGTTCATGCTGCGCTTTCTGGTCGGGTTGGCTGAAGCGCCTTCCTTCCCGGGCAACGCCCGCATCGTCGCCGCCTGGTTCCCGACCGCCGAGCGCGGCACGGCCTCGGCGATCTTCAACTCGGCGCAATACTTCGCCACCGTTCTGTTCGCCCCGCTGATGGGCTGGATCGTCTACACCTATGGCTGGCAGCACGTGTTCGTGGTCATGGGCGCAGTCGGTATCGTGTTCTCGATGATCTGGATGAAGGTCATTTACGGTCCGCTCAATCACCCGATGATCAACGAGGCCGAGTTCGAACACATCTCCAGCAATGGTGCGCTGGTCGACCTGGATCAGGACAAGGGCAAAGGCAAGGAAAAAGCAGCCAGCAGCGGGCCGAAGTGGGATTACATCCGCCAGTTGCTGACCAACCGCATGATGCTGGGTATCTACCTCAGCCAATACTGCATCAACGGCATTACCTACTTCTTCCTGACCTGGTTCCCGGTATACCTGGTTCAGGAACGCGGCATGACTATCCTCAAGGCGGGCATCATTGCCTCGTTGCCGGCTATCTGTGGCTTCATCGGCGGCGTGCTGGGCGGAGTCATCTCCGACTACCTGCTGCGCAAAGGCCACTCGCTGACCTTCGCCCGCAAGGCACCGATTATCGGGGGCCTGCTGCTGTCCACCTCGATCGTGACCTGCAACTACGTTGATATCGAATGGGTGGTGGTGGGTTTCATGGCCCTGGCATTCTTCGGCAAAGGCGTCGGTGCTCTGGGCTGGGCTGTCATGTCCGATGTTTCACCCAAGCAGATTGCCGGTCTGAGTGGTGGGCTGTTCAACACCTTCGGTAACATTGCATCGATCACCACTCCGATCGTGATTGGTTACATCATCAGCAGCACCGGCTCGTTCAAATGGGCACTGGTGTTCGTGGGCGCCAACGCGCTGCTGGCGGTAATCAGTTACATTTTCATCGTGGGTGAAATCAAGCGTGTGGAATTGAAAGAGCCGCCTGCCAAGGGGCCATTGCTGAACGACTCGGTCAGCGACCTTTCCGAAGCGAAATCCTGAGGAAACCGTGATGAACCTGATTCAACATGCCGATTCGCCGCGCTATATCCGGCTGCATCCGCTGGATAACGTCGTGGTCGTGGTCAACGACCAGGGCGTGCCGGCCGGAACCGAATTCGACAACGGCCTGGTCACTGTCGATAACGTCCCGCAGAGCCACAAGGTCAGCACCGTTGACCTGGCCGTGGGCGGGGCCGTGATTCGTTACGGCCACACCATTGGCTATGCACTGCAACCGATACTGCGTGGCAGCTGGGTCAGGGAAGACCAGCTGCGCATGCCCTCGGCACCTGCGCTCGACAGCCTGCCGATGTCCGACGCGGTGCCCGAGAAACAGGCACCGCTGGAGGGTTATACCTTCGAGGGCTATCGCAACGCTGACGGCACGGTGGGTACCCGCAACATTCTCGGTATCACCACCACCGTGCAGTGCGTGACCGGCGTGCTTGATCATGCGGTCAAGCGCATCCGCGACGAGCTGTTGCCCAAGTACCCGAACGTCGATGACGTAGTGGCCCTGACCCACAGCTACGGCTGCGGCGTGGCAATCACGGCCACCGATGCTTACATCCCGATTCGTACTGTGCGCAATCTGGCACGTAACCCGAACCTGGGTGGCGAGGCGCTGGTGATCAGCCTGGGCTGCGAGAAGTTGCAGGCCGGGCAGGTGATGCACGAGGGCGACAGCTCGGTGGACCTGAGCGAGCCCTGGCTGTATCGGCTTCAGGACTCCAGTCACGGCTTCAACGAAATGATCGAACAGATCATGGAGCTGGCCGAGACGCGCCTCAAGAAGCTGAACCTGCGTCGTCGTGAAACGGTACCTGCATCGGAATTGATCCTTGGCATGCAGTGCGGCGGCAGTGATGCGTTTTCCGGCATCACCGCCAATCCGGCGCTGGGCTACGCCTCGGACCTGTTGCTGCGTGCCGGTGCTACGGTGATGTTTTCTGAAGTAACCGAAGTGCGCGACGCCATCTATCTGCTGACATCCCGCGCGCAGGACCAAGAGGTCGCGCAGGCACTGGTACGGGAAATGGACTGGTACGACCGCTACCTGGCCAAAGGCGAGGCAGATCGCAGCGCCAACACTACGCCGGGCAACAAGAAGGGCGGGTTGTCGAACATTGTCGAGAAGTCTCTCGGGTCTATCGTCAAGTCAGGCAGCAGCGCTATCAACGGCGTGCTCGGCCCTGGTGAGCGGGTCAATGGCAAGGGGCTGATTTTCTGCGCCACGCCTGCTAGTGACTTCGTCTGCGGTACGTTGCAACTGGCTGCCGGCATGAACCTGCATGTGTTCACCACCGGGCGCGGTACGCCCTATGGTCTGGCGATGGCACCGGTGGTGAAGGTTTCGACCCGCACCGAACTGGCTCAGCGCTGGCCTGACCTGATCGACATAGACGCCGGGCGGATTGCGACTGGACGCGCAAGCATCGAGGACCTGGGCTGGGAGCTTTTCCACTTCTATCTGGACGTGGCCAGCGGCAAGAAGAAGACCTGGACCGAGCATTACCGGCTGCACAACGATATCACGCTGTTCAACCCGGCACCGATTACCTGACAGGAGCGTCACGAGCGGCATTCCCGCACTGCAGCGTGAGGAACGATAATTTCGCAACTATCGTGCCGACGCTCCGCGTCGGTATGCCATTCTGGACGCTCTGCGTCCGCTCTGAGACATGACGCACAATCCGAAAGATTCTCTGAACTTTAGGCCGCTTTCCGGCCTCTTCTACAGTAGGGCAGCTGGTCTGGCTGCCTTCGTTGATGGTGCAGGAGATTTCAAATGGGTTGGATATCGGAAAATCATTTGTGGCTGTTTGCAGCGCTGACTGCTCTGATCGTGATTTCAGACATTTGGGCAGTCATGCGTATTCGCAAGAGCAAGACACAATCCAGCAACAAGCTGATGTGGATCATCGTTGTTGTTGCCGTGCCGATTGCCGGCGTATTGGCCCTGCTGGTCGCTGGCCCGCGTCATGTGGACACGCCTGCCAGGCCTGAGCAGCAAAGCACCAAGTACTGACCCCGCCTTCCGGAAATACCCCACCCACGGGTGTGGGTGTTTCTCTTGCAGATCGCCTATTCCCGTTTCGCAACCATCCTTTTCACAAAGATGGGCTTGTGGCTGGCAAAAATAAAAATCTCTGCAATTCTTCTGTCATGGTGGGGTGTTTACATGCTCGCCATCCAGACCCGAACAAGGAGAGAGCACATGTCGATCATTACCAAGTGGGCGTTGCAAGCGGTTGCATTGTTTGTGCTGGGCTGGGTGGCAACGACGACAGCGAATTGGAGCAACAACATGGCCAATGGTACGGGCAATGATCGCCTGGCGGAGCTGAGCGCTGGTGTTTTGAGCAGCCCGGTCTTGACTGCTTCTTCGTCGCAAACGGTGCAAAGCGAATAACCCGGTCTGACTGATAGCGGCGCGTTGGTACTTTTCTGCAGACAAAAAAATGGCCCACAACGGGGTGGGCCAAATGGGATTCATCAAAGGAGTAGGGTCAATTTACGCAGCCGGACGTGAAGAGGATGTGAAACGGATGTCATGGAAACGAGAAGTGGTGTAACAGGATGAAAGGCATTGTAACGGGATGAAACAACGTTGCCAGTCGCCTGACAACGCGGTCTCGAATTATTCAGGAGCGGGTTCTGGAGCCTAGCGGGCCATTGCGCTTGAGTGTCTTTCAGGGGCTACGCGTCGTGCCAGATGAGGCAACGAATGAGGTGCATCGATCCTGGATTTCATGCGATCGGCAAATTCTCTGGCTTCCTGCCAACTCCGGCATTTGACCGGGTAGTCGTCCAGTTTTACAACCCAAGCAGCCCCATATACACCTTCTTCAATTCGGATGAGCATTGTTGGCATCTCCTGTCAGTGAGGGTAAGTCTGTGCCGGGTCATCGGCGCGAAAGCAGACGGACGAAATCCTGCGCCGAAAATCGGTATCTAGCTACAAAAAATTACAATTCCCGATGAATGCGCGCCGTTTGCAGTTGAACAAGTGCGGGCGGCTTTTCAGGTTTTGCCAAGCGGGCAGCCTGACGCAAAAATGTGACAGGCTGATGGGCGTCAGGATCAGAAAGCCAGCTTGAAGCCGATCATGCCCAGCATGATGGCCAGGAAAGGCCGCAGCAGGTCGTCGGAAACGCGGCCCGCCATGTGGCTGCCCAGGTAAATGCCGGGCAATGAGCCCATCAGCAGCCAGCCCAGCAATTCCCAGTTCATGTTGCCCATGCTCGCGTGGCCCAGACCCGCAACCAGCGTGAGAGGGACAGCGTGGGCGATTTCCGTGCCTACCAGACGCCGGGTCGGTAGCAGCGGATAGAGGATGAACAGCGCCACGGTACCCAGCGCGCCTGCACCAATGGAGGTCAGTGCGACCATGGTGCCAAGGATCAAACCGGTGATGACCGTTAACACGGTGAGGCTCGTACCGCTGAAAAACGACTTTCCATCCCCGCGACCATGAGCGAAGGCCAGCAGCTTTTTCTTGAACAGAACTGCCAAGGCAGTGAGCAGCAGCACAAAGCCCAGCGCCTGCTTGATGATCGCGTTCAGGGACTCAGGTGCGGTGTGCAGCGTGCTCAGGAACCACAGCGTCAGCAGCACGGCAGGAACGCTGCCCAGGGTCAGCAGCCCGGTGACTTTCCAGTCGATGTTGTCATTCTTGCGATGTACCAGAACCCCGCCGGATTTGGTAATCGCTGCGTACAAAAGGTCCGTGCCGACCGCTGTGGCCGGGTTGATGCCGAACCACAACAGAATGGGCGTCATCAGCGAGCCGCCGCCGACCCCGGTCATGCCAACGATAAAACCGACTACCAACCCTGCAACTACAAACCCCAGACCACCCGCTTCCATAACCAACCTATTCAAGCAAACGCATCAGGCAAAAAGTGGCGGGCAGCATAACGGCTTGTGTTGCAAACGGTTATGAATAAGCGTTCTAAGGTTATAACCGTTTTTCGCGCGCGACTGCGGCTTCAGCGGCTTCAGCGGCACTTTGCAGGCGCTGGGGCGGGCCCAGCCAGTTAAGCAACGCCTCGGCTTCCATGGGCTTTGCGATCAGATAACCCTGACCTTCATCACAGCCCCACTGCTTGACCAGGCGGCGAATCTCGTCTGTCTCGATGCCTTCCGCCACCACGCAGTAGCCGAGCTTCTTGGCGAGACCGATCAATGCCTTGACCAGGCGCTGGTCGGTTTTGTCGGACGCCAGGTTGCGAATCAACGACTGGTCAAGCTTGACCGTTGTCGCGGGTAATTGCCGCAGGTAGTTCCAGTTGCTGTAGCCCGTACCGAAATCGTCGATCGCCACGTCCATACCCATTTGACGCATGCGCTCCAGTTGGTGACGCACTTCAGCCGGGTTGTGCATCAGCGCCCCTTCGGTGAACTCCAGCTCAAAGCGGGTGGGGTCGATCTTGTGTTGACCCAGCAGGCGGATCATCCGGTCGGTGAAAGCAGGACCGGTGAGGTCCTCCGGAGTAACGTTGATCGCAATACGGAAATCGAAGCCCTGTTGTCGCCAGCGGGCGGCCTGTTCGATGGCACTTGTCAGCACCCATATACTCAGCGGACGCATCAGCGCGGTTTTCTCGGCCAGCGGCACGAATTCGGCAGGCCCGATGGGACCGAGCGTCGGATGGTTCCAGCGCAGCAAGGCTTCTACCGAGGTGCACAGGCCAGAGGCGAGGTCGATGCGCGGCTGGTAGACCAGGCGCAGTTGATCATGCGAGTGCACCGCGCTGGTCAGCGAACTGAGCAGTTTAAAAGCACGTTGCTGGGCGGCATCGAAGTGTGGTTCATACATCGCCCAGCCCAGATCGCGGTCGCGGGCATCATCGGCAGCGCTGATGACCATGCGCATCCAGTCCTGCTCTTCGGTCGGGTCGCGGTTCAGGGTGACGACCCCCAGACCTACCTGCATCTGCACCGGAATGCCCCGGCATTCCACGGGTGTCTCGAAGTCTTCGAGAATGGTACGAAACAGATGATCAGGCAATCGGTCTCCAGCCAGCAGAAAGCCGAAGCGGGTAGGGCTGACCTTGTACAGCGAACAGGTGGGCGGTAGCAGATGCTCCAGGCGGCTCTTGATTTCGGTCACCAGATCCTGAGAGAAGCTATAGCCCAGAGCCTTGACAATGTCGTTCAGGAACGCGGAGGTGATCATGTCCACCACGACCAACTGATAATCAACGCTCGATGCCAGTGCCTGATGGATGTCTTCCTGCAGGCGTGACCGGTTGTACAAGCCGGTCGGCTGGTCAATGAAGCAACTGAGGCGCAAGCTGACTATGCGTTTCATGACCAATGAGGCGAAACGCTTGAGCATCTGCATCTGATGCTCGCTCATTGGCTCGCGCGGCTTGGTGTCGATCACGCACAGGCTGCCCAGGGCAATGCCGTCATCGGTGATCAGCGGGGCGCCTGCGTAGTAGCGGATATCGGGGTGGCCGGTCACCAGGCTATTGTTCACGAAGCGTTCGTCCAGGGTCGCATCCGGTATTTCAAACAGCGTGTCGGAAAGAATTGTGTACGCACAGAAGGAAACGTTACGTGGCGTTTCCCGGGCATTCAGGCCCACCCTGGCGCGAAACCACTGACGGTGCTCATCGACGATGGAGATCAAGGCAATCGGCGTCTGGAAGAACTCGGCGGTCATTGCCACGATTTCATCGAATACGTCGTCGGAGGTGTTTTCAAGTACGCACAGCTCCCGGATGCGCAACAGACGTTGCGTTTCATTCAGAGGAATGGGGGCACTGGCGTTCATAAAAATTCTCGGTGGGTGTTCAGTGATGACTATATGACATCACGGAGCTGACTTTAACAGTTGAAAAAAATTCAATTACAGGCGCAGACGGCTACTTTTTGAGCGCTATGGGTCTTGCAGCCCCATAAGATAAAGGGCTTGCTCGTTTGTATGCAGAGTGTTACAAAAAATGCCATTCGTCGTTTGGTTGCACATCAGCAAAACGGTCATGGCTCGGCACGTCATAAACCTTGCCTGCAGGTATGAACGAAGCGGGCTTTCACTGTGCTCTTCATTTAACGTTTATGCGTTCGGCTGACTCGAAATACGCTTATCCACCGTAAGCCGACCCAGGTACGAAAAATGAACGTCAAGGTTCGACCCGCACGTACAGCAGACGCTGGCGCCATCAGTCGAGTGGTGCTGGCTGCATTGCGCACCAGCAATGCCAGGGACTATCCGGCCAGTGTGATCGAGCGCGTGCAACTGAGTTTCAGCCCGGCTGCCATTGATCGGCTCATGCAGCAACGTCGGATGTTTGTGGCGGTGTCTGGGGAGGTGGTTGTCGGAACTGCCAGCCTGGAGGGTCAGGTTGTGCGCTCGGTGTTTGTCGACCCTGACAGGCATCGTCGGGGCATCGGGCGTTTGTTGATGGCAGAGCTGGAACATGTCGCCCGTGAGGCAGGTTTGGAGCTGCTGATTGTGCCGTCATCCTTGACCGCGCAGGAGTTTTATACGGCGCTGGGTTTCAGGTTGGTGCGAGAGCATCAGGAAGGGGTGGAGCGCACATTGATCATGGAACGGCAATTGCGCACCTGAGGCATTCCATGCCTTAAGCAGTGACTTCCTGCATTTCCTGCAGCTGGTAGTGCGCGTACAGCGTGCTGGCGATCAGCGTGCAGAAGACTTTCAGGGTATCGAGCGTATCGACATCGTCGAGTGGCGTGGGCAGGTTGTCCAGACCGCACAGCGTGCCGAAAAAGTCTCCGTTGGGGAAAATGATCGGCAACGAGAAATAGCTCTGAAAACCATAGAGTTTCGGGATGGGATGCTCTGCGTAGACCGCATCCGTAGCAACCTCGTTGATCACGATCGGACAGTGGTGTTGACGCAATTCATTGCACAGCGTGGTTTCAAGCTTGAGCTCGTGGCCTGGTTCCAGCCCGAATCTGATTTCGTCATACACCGCGCATGCCGTCCAGCTGGTCTCGGTTACTTTGGCAATGGCTGCAAATCTCAGCCCGGTCAGCCGGGTTACCAGCCGTAGCAGGCTGGAAGTGGCTTCGATTTCACTGATGACTGCCAGCTCTGCTGAAGTCAGTTTGTTGTTCAAAATGCGTCACCCTGGTCATAAATGCACTGATGCGGCCTTGGCAGTACGCCTGGCGCTGCCGATCACGCGCAGGAAGTGATCCTGCCATACCTGATCATGGCTTACATGAAATATCGTGTTCGTCGCCCTTAACTATTTAATGAGTTTAATGGCGCTGTCAATGTTGAACACTTGCCCAGTGGCGTGTACTAGTACATGTGTACTATATGGATCCTATTTTTGCATTGATAAAATCGCAGGTTTGCCAGAGCAAGGAATGCCTGAAACACCGTGCAGGTGTGTACAGGCCGTGTGTTTTTCTGCCGGGCTGAATTTCATCACTGCGAGCATCGAACACCATGCACAAGACTACCCTGGGCTTCACGGTTGCCATGATTTCCACGCACTTGTATGCAGGCGGCTTTGCGCTTAACGAGCAAGGTATAAGTGGCATGGGCACAGCGTTTGCGGGCCGGGCCTCTGCCGCCGAAGATGCCGGCACGGTATACGGCAACCCTGCAGGCATGGCGCGTCTGGCCGGCCAGCAGGTCACCGGTGGCGCTACCTTTATCGATGCATCGACGGATATCAGCCAGGCGAGTGGACGTTCGAGCGGCAGCAACGATGGCGACATGGTGCCATTCAAGGCCATCCCGTTCGGTTTCTATACCCGCAGGCTGAATGAACACTGGGCCATCGGCCTTGGCGCGTACGTGCCGTTCGGTCTGGCGACGGATTACGAACGCGGTTTTCAAGGGCGCGCCTTTGCCAGTAAGAGCGATGCAAAAGTTCTGACCCTGCAACCGACATTGAGTTATGCCTTCAATGACAGGGTATCGGTGGGCTTCGGGCCGACCATCAATCAGTTTGCCGGCTCGCTGGAGTCGGACCTGACGCTTAACCCGGCCATCGCCGACAGTAATGTGAAGGTGAAGGGCAAGGATGTCGCGCTGGGCTTCAATATCGGCGTTCTGGCCAGCCTGACTGATACCACGCAGGCTGGTTTGACCTACCACTCCAAAGTGCGCTACGACCTGGATTGCCACACCGAGGTTGCCACAGGTGCCGGTACGCCAGCCCAGTTGCTGAACAGCAATCGCTATGACTGCTCGCTACAGGTCGATACTCCTGAATCCTACGAATTGTCAGTCACCCAGAAGCTCACCGATGCCTGGACACTTTATGCGGGGACGACCTGGACGCGCTGGAGCCGCATGAACGACCTGAGTTTCAGTACCGAGAACATCAGCCCCGCGCGCGGAGGGGTACTGGCTGCGTCCTTGTCTGGCGCTATCGCAGGCGGGCTGGACTGGCATGATACCTGGGCCTATGCGCTCGGCACATCGTATCGACTGGATTCACACTGGTCGTTGCGTACCGGCATCCGTCTGGATCAGTCACCGACCAGCAATACCAATCGCTCGCCACGCACACCGACCGGCGACCGTACGATCTTCAGTGTGGGGACGGGTTATGACGTCAGCAAAGAACTGACCCTTGATGTTGCCTACGCCTATCTTAAAGAAGAAAGCGTTGATGTCAGCCGTGCCAATGCGCTGGCCAGTTACAGCGCGCGCTATCAGAACCGCGCCAGCTTTTTGGGCGTGGGGGCGACTTACCGTTTCTGAGAAAGTTGTCAGTCTGCAGAAGCAGTACATCCTTACTGTTACTAGTACATCCGTACTATGGCTGGCCCTGGTTCGGCAACTTAAGCTAATGCGCTGAATAACACCCTGACTTGTTGATGGCAGACGACGTTTTTATAACGTCGCCGGCCGCGCGTGCGCGACCGTAACAGGTCTTGCAGTGGTGTAAACGGATCACTCACAACAGACTTTGTTTTCAGAGGGAACGCGCATGGGTATTTCTCGCCATTTGGCAAACATAAGGGGGTTGGCGGCGATTACGCTGGTCACAGTAATCATGACGGCCTGTTCGACCGGTGGCGGCAACCCGCTCGATACCCTGACCGGTGATTACAAATATGCGCCTGACTATATAAAAGCCAACATCATTGCCCGCAAGTCGACCAAGGAACAGGTTCGCCAGGCGTTTGGTGCGCCTTATTCGGCGCAGGACGATGTGTCCGATAACAGCTCCGAGTGGTACTACGACCGTAACGAATCTGGTCTTAACTCATTGACCAAGATGGCGGCCAAGTACTCCAACCGATACGGTTCCGGAGACGCGGCATCCACCTTGCTTCAAGGGCAATCGCGTATGGGCGATGCGCAGGAAATGATAGGCGACGCAAGCACACTGAGCGGCATGCAAGCTACCGGAAGAAAAGCGTCGATTACGCGCATTTTCATCAAGTTCAAGGGCAATGTGGTTGAGCGCTTCACAACTGATTGACCACAGCTCGCTGCCCAACGTCTGCAAGCAACACATTCCAACGACTGTCAGTACACCGCCGAACCGGCCTTGAAACTCAGCAACAGCGAGCGCAGTTCGACCGGCCTTACCGGTTTTGATAGAACAGGGATATCTGGATCGTTCAGCGTCTGCCGGACGTGCTGAAGCTCATGGCCGGTAATCACGATAGCGGGTATGCGCCTTCCCTGCAGCCCGCTCAGGTAGGCAATGCAGTCGGCGCCCGAGGCCGTACGATCCAGATCGAAGTCAGTGACTACCAGATCACAGTCGACACTGATCTCGGGGATGCTGCTGAAGGTCTGTACCTCGCAGCCCCATCTGCGCAGCAACATGGCGGTGGCTTCAAGCACGTTGCGATTGTCTTCGATCAGCATGACGCGCAGACCGGAAAGCAGGCGGGTATTCCAGTTGATTTCGATGTTGTTCACCGGCTGGCTGGCGGCCACGGCTTTCAGGCCGCTGACGGTTACCGCAGTGCCGCGCTCGGGCACTGAACTGATATTGACCCGCAGATTCATGAGCCTGGCGATACGGCTGACGATACTCAGCCCCAGGCCAACACCTTCAATGTCGCGGTCACGCTTCTCGCGGACGCGATAGAACTCGTTGCACAAGTGCGGCAAGTGCTCGGCGGGTATGCCGCGGCCCCGATCATAAACACCAATGCTGACTGTGCCTTTTTGCCGGCGACAGCCAATCAGAATCGGTTTGCCCGGCGCGTATTTGAAAGCATTGGAGACAAGGTTCTGCAACAGCGTGCGCAACAATGCCGGGTCGGTCCAGACGTGATGGTTGCCGCTGTGTACGCGAATGTCCACGCCAGCCCAGGTGGCAGCCTCGCTGTTCTGAGCGGCCAGCCCGTTGAGCAGTGCATCCAGGTCGACTGATTCGGGGCGCGGTGCGACTTCGCCCTGATTGAGGGTGTAGATGTCCAGCAACGAACGAAACAGTTGTTCTACCGCACTCAATGCCCGGTCGATGTTATTTACCAGACGTTGTTCGTTATCGCCCAAAGCCGCATCGCGCAGGCAGGCAGTAAACAGGCTGATGGAGTGGATCGGCTGGCGCAGGTCATGACTGGCCTGTGCCAGAAACCTTGACTTGGCCTGATTGGCCGCCTGGGTTTCTTCAAGGGCCATGTGCAGTCGGCCAAGCAGAAAATAGACAAACAGTGGCAGGACCAGCATGGTCAGGATCATCATGACGGCCACAGCATGGTGTTCACGCAGAAACGGCGTGAGCACGATGATGATCATCAACGAAATCATGGAAAAGCCGGTTGCCAGCAGCAGGTAGTTGCGCCCGTAGCGCATGCCGTAGCCGACCGTCATGCTCAGCATTACCGAGTACACCGGCAACATGGCCTCGCCGCCAACCGAGATCGTTACGATTCCCGCCAGATTATCGGTCACCAGGGCAAACAGACGTCGTCTGCCGGAGGCACCCGGGCGCTGGGCAATGCGTATGATCAGCCCCACCGTGACGACGCCGAAGCCCATGCAATAAGCCAGGATCACAAATAGCTTGTTCTCTGACATTTCACCCATCCCATACGCGATCAGTGCGTAAAGGATCGATGTGGCAATGACCCCCATGCGCAGCAGCGCCTGAGTCATTTCCAGATCTATTCGTTGGGGCAGTAATGACATGACGGCTACCGTCTCAGTGCTGTTTGCCGGCCAGGCTGGAAAACTGTGCAGCGGCAGCCGATCGGGTGGACACACCAAGCGCCTTGAGCAGGCTGGAGACATGAATACGCACGGTAAAGGGTGAAATACCCAGATCCCTGGCGATTTCCTTGTTGGTTTTTCCCGACGCCACAAGCCCCAGTACTTCTCTTTGACGTGCGGTCAGATGGCTGATTGCGCCAGTGTCCAGATCGCTCAGTAATGAACCTTCGGGCTTGTACTTGACCACCACTTCGCCATCGCGAATGGCGATGATGGATTCGGCAATTTCCAGGGGGTCTATATTTTTGCCAATGAAGCCATCCGCACCCTGAGACATGACCTGTGAAATGGTGTCCAGATCATCGACCATCGAGACGACAATGATTGAAGTGCGTTTGAACTCGCTGCGCAGGCTGCCGATGGTCTGCATCGAAGTGAGCCCCGGAAAGCGCAGGTCTAGCACCAGTGTGTCGACCTCATCACCCCGGCGTGCGAGGGTGAGTACTTCATCCAGATTGCCTGCTTCTTCAATAATCGCTTCGGGTATCAGCCGCTCGATAGTACGCAGCATGCCCTCACGAAACAGCGGGTGGTCGTCGGCCACAATGATTCTGCACGGCATACCTCATACTTCCCGTATTCAAGTAGCGCGCATCATACCTGATAGAACGTATTTGTATCGTTAATGAAACAAATGAAGTGCAACTTTAATGGGGGTCGAGTGCTGGCATTTTGTTATTGTTTTTTTTGCCAGAACTGGCACTAGCGCTATAAAAGGTGCAGCAGACGAATCCGCTGCCTTGCCGCCATGCCCGATAGTAATGGATCCCGGTTTGCATCATGTCTTGAAGCGCAGTACAAGATCATTCAAATTGACTGCCAACTGAGAAAGTTCGGTACTGGCAATCAGTGTTTGCCGGGTGCCTTCGCTGCTTTGTACGGCCAGATCACGGATGCTGATCAGGCTTCTGTCGACATCACGCGCTACATGCGCCTGTTGCTCTGATGCTGCAGCGATCTGCAGGTTACGGTTATTGATCTCCAGTACCGAGTCGGTGATCTGGCGCAGCGATTGCCCGGCGTCTTCTGCTGTCTTGCGAGTGTTATGGACTTCCTGAGTACTCTTCTGCATGGACTCGACAGTGGCCGAAGAACCGGCCTGAATCGCCGAGATCATCTGTTCGACTTCCTGGGTGGACGTTTGTGTGCGATGCGCCAGCGCGCGCACTTCATCAGCCACCACGGCAAAACCACGACCTTGTTCACCGGCACGCGCGGCTTCGATGGCTGCGTTCAATGCCAGCAGGTTGGTCTGCTCGGCAATTCCGCGAATCACGCCCAACACTTTGCTGATGTCCTGTGCCTGGCCGGCCAGGGCAGTGACCTGTGCAGAAGAGCCCTCGACCAGACCGGTCAGGTTCTGCATGGCGGTCAGGGTCTCTGTCACGCGCTGGTTGCCCAGGTCGGCGGAGACGCTGGATTGTTGGGCGGCCTGGGAGGTAGACGTAGCATTACGAGCGACCTCTTCTACGGCAGCACTCATTTCGTTTACAGCAGTGGCGGCCTGTTCGATTTCGCTGTTCTGTTGTTGCAGTGTACGGTCGGCGCTTTCGGTGATTGACGTCATCTCGACTGCAGCGGTGCTCAGTTGGGCGGATGCGCCGGAAATCTCATGAATGGTGGTACGCAGGTTCCCCGACATGGTGTTGAGGGCCGTCATCAAGCGTGATGCTTCGTCGCTGCCGGTAACGCCCAGTTGCCGGGTCAGGTCGCCTGAGGCGATGTCTTCTGCCAGTTTGAGGGAAGCGTTGAGCGGATCGACAATACTGCGTGTCAGGGTAATCGCCAGAACCACGGTCAGAAGGGACGCCGCAATAACAACGGTCAGCAATACATTGACGCTGTGGTTGTAAACGTCGGTGGCATCTTTTCCGGAGCTCACGGCTTCTTCAGCGTTGTGCCCACGCAGCGTGGTGAGTTTTTCCTGATAGGCAGTGGCGCGCTGAACCTGCTCTGAGTTCGCAAAGGAAACAGCTTTTTCATGATCGGAGCTGTCCATGGCGATGATCTGTTTCACGCCGTCGATGTAGGCCCCCATCTTGCTGTTGGCCTCTTCGAATTGCGCACGGTCGGCTTCGCCCGAAATCAGATTTTTTCGATAGAACTCGCTGCTTGAGCGAAGCGCCTCGATCGCCTCCCGGGCTTTGGCTTCTGCTGTAATGTGCACGGCAGGATCGGTACTGGCGAGCATTCTGATGCTTTCCAGTCGAGCGTGAAGCAGGGCGATCTGAATGTCGTCGACGATCTGAATGCTGGGCAACGAGTTTTCTTCGATGTTCTGCTCGGCCATGCGCAGGTGGTCGATCTGTACGTAGGAGAATCCTCCGAGGCCGATCAGCAGCAAGGTAATCACGCCAAAAAACAGGGATGCCCTGCGTGAAATATTCAGCGATCTGATGTTCATGGTTGCCTCCAGCGGCAAAACAGGCAGAAGGACAGTACGTTCCTTTCCGATAACTGTTTTTCTGCCGAAGCCGGGAGAGCTTTAATTAATAGCGATGAAAGTTATTTCATGATGAATGTAATGTTGTTTGGGGTTTGTTAAGCAATGGTCTCGAAAACTTCCCGTCACACAGTGAATAATGTTAACGGTTTACACGATTCACTAATGTTAAAGTATTAACTCTAGTGGAGTGGCTTTTCGAAGGTCTGCCTTCAGTCAAAGCCTGCTGGCTAAGCCGCTGACTGGGTAGCGGTTGCAGGCAATATATCCAGAAAACCGGCTATGCGGCCCATGCAGGCCACTCTTTCTTCCACATGGGGCATGTGACTGGACTCTTCGAACACCGACGCGCGAACGTCAGGAATGTTCTCCTTGTAAGGTTTCACCACGAGTGGGGTGGCTTCGTCATGAGCCCCGGAAATCAGCAATGTCGGTACCTTGATATTTTTCAGCCTGTCGACAATGGTCCAGTTCTTCAGGGTGCCGATAACGTGAAACTCGGTAGGGCCATTCATGGCGTGATACACGGTCGGGTCCGCGTCGATCTGGTCGAAGGTGCGTTTCACCTCGTCCGGCCAGGGTGTGATGCGGCATACATGACGGTCATAAAATGCCCGCGATGCTTCCAGGTACTCCGGGTCAGTCAACGTTCCAGCTTGTTCGTGCTTGAGCAATGCAGCCTGCACATCTGCGGGCAAAGCCTCGCGCAGTCGGTTGGCCTCGCTTACCCAGGTACGCATGTCTGCCGGGGAGTTGGCGACAATCAGCGCTTTCAGCCCTTTGGGCTGGAGCACCGCATGTTCCGAAGCCAGCATGCCGCCCCACGATTGGCCCAGTAACGCGTAATTGTCTTCGATGCCCAGGTGGGTAAGCAGGTTGTTCAGCTCTCTCAAGAACAGATCGACTGTCCAGAATTCGCGACTCTCATCGGGCAGGCGAGTCGATTTTCCATTACCCAACTGGTCGTAATGGATCACGGCCTGAGTGTTACTGGCGAGGTCCTTGAACGAGTCCACGTAATCATGGGTACAACCGGGGCCGCCGTGCAGAATGACCAACGGTGTACGCGGGCCTTGCAAGTTGCCGGTGACGCGATACCACGTCTGATAGTCGCCGAACGGCGCAAAACGTTCCTTGATCGTCATGTCTGCCATGTCGCCGGTCCCTGCTGGATAGTTCGGGGCACCATAGCGCTGCGCGTGGCATCTTAAAACTATAGAAAATGATAGGTTTTGGCCGATAAACCGGTCAGTGGTCGAGTAAACGGTAGTGAACGGCACGCACGACCGCCTGCACACGGTTTTTGGCCCCCAGTTTCTGCATGGCCGAATTCAGATGCAGCGTCACCGTGGCGACCGAACGGTTGAGCTGATCGGCGATTTCCCTGGCGGTCAGCCCTTCGGCAGACCAGCTCAGGCATTCACGCTCGCGGCGGGTGAGCTTGATCGCATTACAGGAGCGCATCTTCTGGTCAAACAGCGGGTAGGCGACTTCCTGAAAGGCATGAGCAAGCAGACCGAACTCGGCCAGGCTCTGCCGGGCATCTTCCAGCGCAGCGTCGCTGCTGTCTGAACACAGGCCTGTCAGGGTGGCGAAACCGCCCTTGGGCATGTGGATAGGCACCGTCACGCCACAGGTCATGTGTGAGTCATGCAGATAGCGCACCACCGGCTTGTGCATGTCGGTGATAAAGGTTTGCAGCACCGTTTCGGCCTTGGGCTGGTATGACCATACAAAAGGCGAAACGCTGGCCACGGCCAGGTGTTGCACCGGGTCGATCTGGTAGTACCCCTGGCTGCACCAGAGTGCGTGCCAGTCGGCGGGGGTGTTGCGCAATGAAAGCAGCGACGGTGTGATCAGTGCTCCATCATGGGACACAGGCACCGGGCTGTAATCGTAAATCACCGCATCGAATCCAAGATCCGATGCCAGTAACAGTGCGCAATCCATTTGCTGATCCACTGTAGATGCCGATTGCAGACGCGAATTGAAATCCGACAACCTGATATGCATGGCTTGACCTCCTTTGTCATTGAGCCGGTGTGGGGGCCTTAATATAGCAATTAGCAAAGACAGTGCCACGCCTGCGTCCAACCGGCTGTCAGTCGTGTAAAACCTATAAGAATTGCTAGCTGTTTGCCATGGCGCTGCGCGATAGGGTTGAGGCCATGAGCGACGTCCGCAAAGGTGAGGTGCGATGGAGTATGCGAGCAAGGCGGATGAGCGCAAAACAATCAAAGTCGACGGATGGTCAATGTTCGACTACAACTTCGCTCTGCCCTTTTGCGTGAAAGGGGCGGCGGCGTACTTTCCGGTCCTGCTGAATTTTCTGTCACAGCATCGGGGCGTCTGATGAATCTGGGTCGTTATCGTTTTATTCTCCAGCGTCCGTTGCAGTTGCTGCCGGTGCTGTTCGGCATCAGTCTGGTGACCTTCCTTCTGGTGCGCTCGATCCCCGGCGACCCCGCGCGCATTCTGCTGGGCGCCCGTTCCACACCGCAGGCACTGGCCAACATCCGCGCCCAGTACGGGCTGGATGAACCCTTGTGGACGCAGTATGTGTACTTCATGAAAAACCTCTTGCAGGGCGATATGGGCAAATCGCTGCTGTACAAGATCGATGTGCTCAAACTGATCGTTACCCGGCTGGAGCCCACCGTATTTCTGGTGTGTGGCAGCGTTCTGCTGGCTCTGTTGATCGCCGTGCCGTTGGCCACTGTCGCTGCACGCAACAAGGGCAGTTGGGGCGATAACCTGATTCGTGTCTTCACCACAACGGGGTTGGGTATGCCTGCATTCTGGCTGGGCATCATGCTGATCCTGTTGTTCAGTGTGCAGCTTGGCTGGTTCCCGGTGTCAGGTTACGGCAGTGACTGGCTAGACAAGGCCCACCACATGGTGTTGCCGTGCCTGACCATCGCCCTGGCTTTGTCCGCTGTGCTGATTCGCAACCTGCGCGCGAGCATGCTCATGGAGCTGCAAGCTGATCACGTTACTGCGGCGCGGGCACGTGGCGTCAGTGAGGGTGCGGTGTTTCGTCGTCACGTATTGCCCAACTCGCTGGTGCCGTCGATCAACCTGCTGGCGGTGAACATCGGCTGGCTGATCAGCGGCACTGTCGTTATCGAAAGCCTGTTTGCCATCCCCGGCATCGGCCAGTTGCTGGTGCGCGGCATCTTCAGTCGCGATTACATGGTGGTGCAGGGGGTAGCCATGGTGCTCGCCTGTGCCACGGTAATCATCAACTTCCTCGCTGATGTGGCCACTGTCGCGATAGACCCGCGGGTGAACATCAAATGACCATCGCTCACGTCCATCTTCGCCCACACTGGCGTTCGCGGCTTTGCCTGCGCTTGCGCAACGGACGGCTGGCGATGCTGCTAGGTGCCGCATTGCTTGGTGTATGGCTGCTGCTGGCACTCTTCGCGCCGTGGCTGGCACCTTATGACCCGATTTACCAGAACACCGAACTGCGCATGCTCGCCCCGCACCTCGCGCATCCGTTCGGCACCGACAATTTTGGCCGCGACATCCTGTCCAGAGTCATCTGGGCGGCACGCATCGACCTGCAGATCTGTGTGCTCGGGGTGGTTTTCCCGTTCATCATCGGCACGTTTGCCGGCGCATTGTCGGGCTACATCGGCGGGCGCTTCGACAACCTGTGCATGCGCATAATCGACATCGTTCTGGCCTTTCCGTTTCTGGTGCTGATGCTGGCGATCATTGCGATTCTCGGCCCTGGACTGAGCAGTTTCTACATCGCCATGGCTCTGGTGGGCTGGGTGTCTTACGCGCGGCTGATCCGTTCACAGATTCTGGTCCTCAAGGAAAGCGATTTCGCCCTGGCGGCCAGAAGTCTGGGGTTTGGTCACTTGCGCATTCTGTTCCGCCATCTGCTGCCCAACGCGATGTTCGGCTCGATTGTGTTTTCTATGTCTGACGCCGTTCTGGTACTGCTCAGCGGTGCGTCGGTCAGCTATCTGGGGCTGGGTGTGCAACCACCCTTGGCGGAATGGGGCACCATGGTCGCCGAGGGACAGGCGTTTCTGACGTCTGCATGGTGGATCTGCACCTTTCCGGGGCTGGCCATCGTGACGCTGGCCATGGGCTTCAGCCTGCTGGCGGACGGCGTTGCCGAAACCCTGGGGGAGCGGCAATGAGTACGCCGGTGCTGACAGTCCGCGAGATGAGCGTGATTGCGAACAATCGGGGGCACGAGGTAACGCTGGTCGACCGGCTGTCGTTCGATCTGCAGCAGGGCGAGATTCTCGGGCTGGTCGGCGAAAGTGGATCTGGCAAGACCATGGCTTGCCGGGCATTGATGCAACTGATGCCATCGCCGGACCTGCACGTGCGCGGTGGTTCGGTGCTGCTCAATGATGTCGACCTGTTAACGCTGGATGCAGCCGGCATGCGCTCCATGCGTGGGAGGCGGATCGGCATGATCTTTCAGAACCCCAGCAGTCATCTGGACCCGCTGATGCGTATCGGCGAGCAGATTGCCGAAGGTTTTCGTCTGCATCAGGGCGCTTCGAAACGTGAGGCACGGGCGCAGGCGATTGATCTGCTGCGTCAGGTCGGCATTCCCGACCCGGCTTCGCGTGTGGATAACTTTCCCCATGAGTTTTCCGGCGGCATGCGCCAGCGCGCCATGATTGCCGTAGCGTTGGGCTGCGGGCCACAGGTGCTGATCGCCGACGAACCGACCACCGCGCTGGACGTGACGGTGCAGGCGCAAATCCTGCGGCTGTTGCTGGACCTGCGCGACCGTCACGGGTTGTCGTTGATCATGATTACCCACGACCTCGGCGTTGTAGCGCAAACCTGCGACTCCATCGCGGTGATGTACGCCGGTCGATTGTGTGAACACGGCAGCAAGCGCGACGTGCTGGCCCGCGCCCGTCATCCTTATACCCGCGGCCTGATCGACTGCCAGCCCGCCAGCAGCGCGGGCAGTGGCCTGCTGCGCACGATTCCTGGGCAGCCGCCATTGCTCGATGCGCTGCCCGTTGGCTGCCGTTTTCATGCGCGCTGCGGTCATGCCGGCGCAGGCTGCGTCGAGACGCTACCCCTGATGCGGTCGATGGGCGTTGCCCATGAAGCGGCCTGTCACTACCCGCTGGCGGATTCCCGAGAGGCCGTTTCATGAGCGGCTCCGTGCTGTTGAACGTCAACGATCTGGTGGTGCGCTTCCCGGCCCCTGGATCAGGCTTCATGGGCCTCAACAAGCGTTGGGTGCATGCCGTCAACGGTGTGTCGCTGAGCATTCGTTCAGGTGAAACGCTGGGCCTGGTTGGCGAGTCTGGCAGCGGCAAGAGCACGCTGGGGCGCGCCATTCTGCGTCTGAACGACATTACTTCCGGGCAGATCGTCTTCGATGATGTCGACATGGCCCAGGGCAGCGGTATCAGTCTGCAGCGTTTGCGCAGTGAAACAGCAATGATCTTTCAGGACCCTTCTTCCTCGCTCAACCCGCGCATGACTGTCGGTGCCACGCTGGCCGAAGTGCTGAAAGTACAACGCAAGGTCAGCGCATCCGAGATTCCGGCGCGGGTCATCGAGTTGCTCGATATGGTCGGCCTGCGGCCCGAATTTGCCGAACGCAAACCGGGTGCCTTGAGCGGCGGGCAATGTCAGCGTGTCGGCATTGCCCGCGCACTGGCCATCGAGCCGCGGCTGATCATCGCCGATGAGTGTGTGGCGGCATTGGACGTGTCGATTCAGGGGCAGATCATCAACCTGCTGCTGGAACTACGCCAGCGTATGAACCTGGCGATTCTGTTCATTGCCCACGATCTTGCCATCGTGCGCCGCCTGTGTGACCGGGTGGCGGTGATGTACCTGGGCAAAATCGTTGAAGAGGGCCCGGTCGAAGAGGTCTTTCTCAAACCGCGTCATCCCTATACCGCGGCGCTGATCCAGGCGATCCCCGAGATTGATCCGGATCGTCCGCTGCCCGGTGAACCCTTGCAGGGCGAGCCGCCCAGCCCCCTGAATTTACCCGCTGGCTGCGCCTTTCATCCGCGTTGCCGGTTCGCCAGACCGACCTGTTCCAGCGTCGCGCCACCCACCCGGCATGTCGGCGAGCAGCGCTACGACTGTGTACTTGATGCACCCGTTTTTTGATCCAGACCTACAACAACATCTGTCCCGACAACGGCAAGGAGTTCATTTGTATGAAAGCTCGACCAATGAAAATGCTGACCGTCGCCATGCTGGCGGCCTGTTCTCTGGCAGCGGGAGTGGCGGAAGCCGCGGGCGTGCTGACCATCGGCCGTCGTGAGGACGGCACCACCTTCGACCCGATCAAAAGCGCGCAAAACATCGACAACTGGGTATTTTCCAACGTCTACGATGTGCTGATCCGGGTTGACGACAAGGGCACAAAACTGGTGCCAGGGTTGGCGGAAAGCTGGTCGATCTCGCCCGACGGGCTGACTTATACGCTCAAGATACGCCCGGCCAAATTCTCCGATGGCTCGGAGCTGACCGCCAGCGACGCAGTATTCAGCCTGCTGCGAATTCGCGACGACAGGGGCTCGCTGTGGAGCGATTCCTACAAGATTATCGACAAAGCCGTCGCGACAGATCCGCGTACGCTGGTCATCACCCTGAAGAATCCATCGGCCTCGTTCCTCTCGCAACTGGCGCTGCCCAACGTGTCGATTCTCTCCGAGAAGGCCATGAAGACCCTGGGCGAAGAGGCCTACGCCGAAAAGCCTGTCGGTTCGGGAGCCTTCACGGTGAAAGAATGGCGGCGCGGTGACCGGGTGATTCTGGCCAAGAACCCCGACTTCTGGGAAGCGCCGAGCGTCAGCCTTGATGGTGTCGAGTGGATCTCTGTGCCGGATGACAACACCCGCATGCTGATGGTCCAGAAGGGCGAACTGGATGCAGCGATCTATGTGCCGTTCTCCCGTGTCGAAAACCTGAAGAAGAACCCTGATCTGGTGGTCCACCTAGACCCGTCCACCCGTGAAGATCATTTGTTGCTCAACCATGAGCACGGCGCATTGGCCAAGCCTGAGGTACGCCAGGCACTGGACATGGCTATCGACAAGAAATCGCTGGTCGAGGCCGCCACTTTCGGGCTGGGCACAGTGGCCAATTCCTACATTCCCAAGGGCGCGCTGTATCACTACGCCGATAACCTGCAACGCCCGTATGACCCGGTCAAGGCCAAACAGATGCTGGCGGATGCTGGTGCGTCAGACCTGAAGCTCAACTATGTGGTCAACGCTGGCAACGAAGTCGACGAGCAAATTGCGGTCATGCTGCAACAGCAACTGGCCAAGGTTGGCGTAACCACCACGCTGCAGAAAGTCGACCCGAGCCAGAGCTGGGACATGCTGATTGCCGGGGACTACGACATCTCCGTGATGTACTGGACCAACGACATCCTCGACCCGGACCAGAAAACCACCTTCGTGCTTGGCCATGACACCAACAACAACTACATGACCCGTTACAAGAATGACAAGGTCAAGGAACTGGTCGCCGCCGCACGGGTTGAAATGGACCCCAAGAAGCGTGAGCAGATGTACGTCGACCTGCAGAAAATGGCCAAAGCCGACGTCAACTGGATCGACCTGTACTACAGCCCTTACATCAGTGTTTCACGCAAGAACATCGAGCACTTCGGGCAGAACCCGCTAGGCCGGTTCACGCTTGAGGAAACCGTCAAGAAGTGAAGCGGGCAGGGCTGTTGTCTGGCAGACAGCAGCCCTGATTCTTCAACCGATGACGGGCATGCGCGTTAATTTGTATCCTCAGGTTTACCTGCGCTGTGGCAGGCTCTGCGAGTGGTAAGGTTGCGGCCTTTTTGCGCTGTACTCCGCGGAGCCCTTCATGCACAACCCCGTCCCCCGTACCGAATCGCCGAGCGCGCTGGCGTTCATCAAGCGCTTTTTCGCCGCTGAGGCCGCTGGCGGTCTGATCCTGATGGCGGCTGCGCTGGCAGCCCTGATCGTCGCCAACTCGCCGCTGGCCGACAGCTACTTTGCGGCGCTGCATACCGTGCTCGCCGGGATGTCGGTAGAGCACTGGATCAACGATGGCCTGATGGCAATCTTCTTCATGCTGGTGGGCCTGGAGATCAAACGCGAAATGCTGGCCGGTCAGCTTGCATCCTGGAGCCAGCGCGCCTTGCCGGGCTTCGCGGCGCTGGGCGGCATGGTGGTTCCGGCGTTGATCTACGTGGCATTCAATTGGGGCCAGCCAGGTACCATTGGCGGCTGGGCCATTCCGGCAGCGACCGACATCGCATTCGCCCTGGGCGTGCTGTCATTACTGGGCAAGCGTGTGCCGTTGTCGCTGAAGATATTCCTGTCGGCACTGGCAATTCTCGATGACCTCGGTGCCGTGCTGATCATCGCGCTGTTCTACACCAGCGACCTTTCCATTCCCATGCTGCTGGCCGCACTGGGCTCCATCGCCTTGGTCGTCGCGCTGAACCGTCTGGGCGTTAAAAAGCTGCTGCCTTACCTGATTGTCGGCGCGCTGCTGTGGTTCTTCATGCTCCAGTCCGGCATTCACGCCACCTTGGCGGGCGTAGCGCTGGCGCTGTGCATTCCGCTCGGCAAACCCGATGAAGAAGCCAGCTCGCCGCTGCTGCATCTGGAAGAAAAACTGCACCCGTGGGTCGCCTTTGCCGTCGTACCGATCTTTGGTTTTGCCAACGCTGGCGTTTCACTGTCAGGCATCACCGTCGACAAACTGCTGGACCCGGTGCCGTTGGGCGTCGCGCTGGGGCTGCTGATCGGCAAACAGGTCGGCATCTTCGCCCTCTCTGCACTGGCGATCCGCGCCGGCCTGGCTCGCTTGCCGGACGGCAGCAACTGGGGTCAGCTTTATGGTGTTGCGGCGCTGTGCGGTATTGGTTTCACCATGAGCCTGTTCATCGGCGCACTGGCCTTCCCGGGTGTACCGGAGCTGGTCGATGAGGTCAAGGTGGGCGTGCTGATCGGGTCGGTATTGTCGGCGTTGTTGGGGGTTGTGGTGTTGCGCAGGTTTGGGGCGCAGGGGGGAGCGTAGGGTACGATAATCTCAACTATCGTGCGACGCTCCGCGTCGGCATGCCGGTCTGGACGCTCTGCGTCCTCTTTGCGACGTAAACCGTCGCGAACTGCATTCCCGACGTAATGGAAGTCACAGTCAATCATATAGCCAGGAGTAGATTGAGAAATGTTGAAGCTGATCAGTCAGCACAATTGTGCGCCTTCGCTTGAGGACCCGAAACACGATGTGTACCTGTTCAGCGTCGATACATCCAGAGCCGATAAACCGTTCTGTTTTGAACAGTCAATTGGCGGTGGACACGCTGAGCGGGGTGGCTGCATATTCCTGAATCTGGATGGGCTTGAGAAATGGCCCGGTGATTGGCGAGTTCATCTGGATAAGTCCGGTTGCGGCTGGGTAGCGGAGTTGATGGCGGGGGCGCAAACCGATCAGCAAACCGTGAAGTTGATTCTGGATCAAGTGACCATTAACTGATCGCAATCTGACGGTTCAGAAACCGCACGGCATGTCGATAAAGAAGTGACATGCCAGGGACTCGGCAAATCTGACTTTATTTTGAGAGCCCGGTGCATGTTTCACTTATTCCGACCACGTCATGACAGAAAAGCGCTTCAACAACTTATTGCCTCTCTCAAGGGGGCTGGCGAGCCAGTTGTAAGAGGCTGCGCTGAAGAGAACACCGTACTTGAGTGCTGGAGTTCGCTGAGTACCCAGCGTCGTCTCGACGAGCAACGTATCGCCGATCTTGAGCAGGAACTGGAAACCGCCCGCCACCTTCTGGGTGAAGCCTCTGCCTCGGCCGCCGCTTTTGAGACCCGCTTTGATCTGGTCAACCGTGCGTCGAGCGAGGGCCTCTGGGATATGGAGGTCGTAGCCGGCGATCCGGTCAACCCGAACAATCGATTCTGGTGGTCGCAGCAACTTCGCACGCTTCTCGGTTTTAACGACGAGCGAGATTTCCCTAACGTACTGGCGAGTTGGGCAGACCGGCTTCATCCGCAGGATAAACAAGCCACGCTCGACGCATTTGCCAAGCATCTGAATGATCGCTCGGGTAACACGCCGTACCGAGTCAAGAATCGTCTGGCGATGAAGAACGGCACTTATCGCTGGTTCTATGCCCAAGGCGAAACGTTAAGAGACGCACGCGGAACGCCGCTACGTGTCGCCGGCTCGCTTCGTGATATTCACGATGAGCTTGAGCGTGATCTGCAACACGATGTGATCATTACCCGATTCGAACTGGCCCGGGAGATGCTCTCCGACGGGCTCTGGGACATGGAGGTCATTGCTGGCGACCCGGTCAATGCGAGAAACCCGTTCTGGTGGTCTCCACAGTTCAGGCGGCTCTTGGGTTTCGAAACAGTCGAAGAGTTTCCTGACGTACTGGATAGCTGGGCGTCACGGCTGCACCCTGAAGACAAGGAGCGCAGTCTGACGGCATTCGGTGCGCACTTGAATGACCGGACTGGCAAGACGCCGTTCGATATCGAGTACCGCCTAAAGATGAAAACCGGCGAGTACCGCTGGTTCCGTGCACGCGGCCAGACTCGTCGCAATCCCGAAGGTGTTCCGCTGAGGGTGGTCGGTGCGTTGGTGGATGTGCATTTGAAGCATGAGCAGGATGCTCTTCGCGACACCGAAGCACAGCATCAGAAAAACCTGGAAGAGAACATCACTCAACTGACCCAGATAGTCGGCACTATCCAGAGCATTGCCAGCCAGACCAACCTTCTGGCGCTCAATGCGGCGATTGAAGCTGCACGTGCCGGGGAAGCTGGTCGGGGCTTTGCGGTGGTAGCTGACGAAGTGCGCAAGCTGGCGACCCGAACGACTGAAGCGACAGAGCAGGCGGCAAGCATGATGAGCCGCTGATAAAACCAGCCTTCGCTTTTTGATAGCCGCAAAAAAACGCCTCCGCAAGGGAGGCGTTTTTTCAACTCAGCACATCAAACACATCAAGCCAGGTCGAAGCGGTCCAGGTTCATCACCTTGGTCCATGCGGCCACGAAGTCTTTGACGAACTTCTCGTTAGCGTCCGAACTGCCGTACACCTCGGAGATCGCACGCAGTTGGGCATGTGAGCCAAATACCAGATCGACACGGGTGCCGGTCCATTTGACTGCGCCGGTTTTGCGGTCACGTGCTTCAAAGGTGTCGTTGGCACCCGAAGTTGCTCTCCACTCAACGCCCATGTCCAGCAGGTTCTTGAAGAAGTCGTTGCTCAGGGTTTCCGGCTTGTCGGTGAATACGCCGTGCTTGCTCTGTCCGACGTTAATATTCAAGACCCGAAGGCCGCCCAACAGCACAGCCATTTCCGGTGCAGTCAGTGTCAGCAGTTGCGCCTTGTCGACCAGCAGCGATTCTGCCGAGACCTTGTAGTGCGCCTTCTGATAGTTGCGAAAGCCATCGGCGATCGGCTCAAGGAAGCTGAACGACTCGACATCCGTCTGCTCTTGCGATGCATCGGCACGGCCTGGTGTGAACGGCACCGTGACGTGCTGGCCAGCGTTCTTCGCAGCCTGCTCGACGCCTGCACTACCGGCCAGGACGATCAGGTCAGCAATGGAAACCTGCTTGCCACTCGACTGAGCGGCGTTGAACTCGCTCTGAATACCCTCAAGGGTCTTCAGTACGCCCGCCAGTTGTGCAGGCTGGTTGACCGCCCAGTCCTTCTGCGGAGCAAGACGCAGACGGCCGCCATTGGCACCGCCGCGCTTGTCAGAGCCACGGAAGGTAGAAGCGGCTGCCCATGCGGTGGAAACCAGCTGCGAGACAGAAAGGCCCGAAGCGAGAATCTTGCCTTTGAGCGCGGCAACATCCTGATCATCCACCAACGCATGACCCACATTCGGAATCGGGTCTTGCCACAGCAGCTTTTCGGCCGGTGTTTCCGGGCCGAGGTAGCGCGCGAGCGGGCCCATGTCACGGTGAGTCAGCTTGAACCAGGCGCGCGCGAACGCGTCGGCCAGTTGCTCAGGGTTGTTCAGGAAGCGACGGGAGATCTGCTCGTAAGCCGGATCGAAGCGCAGCGCCAGGTCAGAGGTCAGCATGCTCGGTGCATGACGCTTGGATGGATCGTGGGCATCCGGAATCTTGCCGGCGCCAGCGCCGTTCTTCGGCGTCCACTGATGCGCGCCTGCCGGGCTCTTGGTCAGCTCCCACTCGAAGCCAAAGAGGTTTTCGAGGTACTCGTTGCTCCATTTGGTCGGAGTCGAAGTCCAGGTCACTTCCAGGCCGCTGGTGATGGTGTCGCCACCCTTGCCGCTGCCGAATTTGTTTCTCCAGCCAAGGCCCTGCTCTTCAAGACCGGCTGCTTCAGGCTCCGGACCGACGTTGTCGGCAGGGCCTGCGCCATGGGTCTTGCCGAAAGCGTGACCACCGGCAATCAGCGCTACGGTTTCTTCATCGTTCATCGCCATGCGACCGAAGGTTTCGCGGATATCCCGCGCCGAAGCGACCGGGTCCGGCACACCCTCAGGCCCTTCAGGGTTCACGTAGATCAAGCCCATCTGCACAGCGGCAAGCGGGTTTTCCAGATTGCGCTCACCGCTCGCGGTGCGGCTTTCTTCGTTAGCGTGATTCTCCGGCTCGGCCACCAGCGTGCCGTCGCCCGGCTGCTGCATTTTCTTCTGTGCGCCGTAGCGTTCTTCGCCACCCAGCCAGGTGGTCTCGGAGCCCCAGTACACATCTTCTTCCGGTTCCCAGACATCCGGGCGACCACCGGAAAAACCGAACGTCTTGAAGCCCATCGACTCCAGCGCGACGTTGCCGGTAAGCACAATCAGGTCAGCCCAGGAAATCTTGCGCCCGTACTTCTGCTTGACTGGCCAGATCAGGCGACGTGCCTTGTCCAGGCTGACGTTGTCAGGCCAGCTGTTGAGCGGCGCAAAACGTTGCTGACCGGCACCTGCACCGCCACGGCCATCGCCTGTACGGTAGGTACCGGCGCTGTGCCAGGCCATGCGAACGAACAGTGGGCCATAATGGCCAAAGTCTGCTGGCCACCAGTCCTGCGACCGGGTCATGACATCGCGCAGGTCTTGTTTGACCGCTTCGAAGTCAAGGCTCTTGAACTCCTTGGCATAATCAAAGCTCTCGCCCATCGGGTCGGAGAGTGAGGAATGCTGATGCAGAATCTTCAGATTCAGCTGCTTGGGCCACCAGTCACGGTTGGTGGTGCCGCCGCCAGCAGCGTGGTTGAAGGGGCATTTCGATTCAGTTGACATGCTTGATACACCTTTTTGTCATTTGCATCCGGCCATCCAGCCCACTCGCGGGGCTTCAGACAGTGATGACGGAACTCAATAGCACTGGGTTCGTACCGGCCGCTCGATCAACGATCAGGCCGGTAGCGATCATTGGATTGCTGCGATACGAGCCCGCAACGTGCACGGAAAACTTGAGCTCATTCTTATCTCCTTATCAGGGTAAAACCGCACGGCCTTCGCCGATGCTTTTTCAGATTAGCCTTCTTCGCGAAGATTTCTAATAGAAAGAACGTTATGGGTTGATAGGCAAACTCTGGCAGCGCTGTCATCTGAACAGCGAAATGCTCTGTTAATCTGCTCCGCCATTGGAATAACAGGCCGGGCTTAGCCAGTGATCACGATTCGCAGCATGACAATCAACGATTACGAATCGGTCATCGAACTGATGCGCAACACACCGGGCATCTCCCTGCGCGACGCCGATTCGCGTGAATCGACGGCACGCTACCTCGACAGAAACCCCGATATGAGCTTCGTCGCCGAGGCGGAGGGGGCTCTGTGCGGCTGTGTCATGTGTGGGCATGACGGCCGCCGGGGTTATCTACAACATTTGATTGTGCTGCCGGAGTATCGTCGACAGGGGATCGCTCACGAGTTAGTCGAGTGCTGCCTTCAGTGTCTGGAAGCGCTGGGAATTCATAAGTGTCATCTGAATGTGCTGAAGGTTAACGAGGCGGCTGGCCGATATTGGTCGGGGCAGGGGTGGACATTGCGAGAAGATATTGACCGCTATTCGATGGTTCGGCAGGGCGGCGAGAATGCTTGAGAGGATCGAGCGCTATGCATGGGTATTAACCGATCTCACCCCTTGGTTCTGCTTTTCCACACGTCCAGAGGTCGTGGAAACTATCCTGCCTTCAAAGGCAATACATTGTCTGCCGCTCCGTTTGGCGTGATACAAATTTTCATCGGCTTCTTTCAACAGTTCATTGACGTTTTTTGCCCGTGCCAAACTCGCAATACCTGCACTGAACGAATAGGGCACTTTCGCTGTTTGGTCTTTTTGGGCGTGCATCAATAAATGATCCATTGCCGCTATGGCGTCTGCTGCGCTTGCTGCTGATAACATCACGCCAAACTCTTCTCCCCCCAGGCGACCAAAGCTGACCAGTCCCGTTGTGTTTTTCATGAGTGTTGCGAAACATATAAGGACATTGTCACCCACGTCGTGGCCATGGTTGTCGTTGATGTTTTTAAAGTTATCCAGATCAAGAATGGCGAACCACAGCGAGGACGTGTCATCTGACGTCAGTGCGTTGTCCAGGCTGGCGACCAGAGCACGGCGATTTGGGGCGTTCGTCAGCGTGTCGGTTTCGGACAGCTTCTGGTAGCGATCACTCGCCGCCATGGTCTGCATGACCAGGCTCAGGAAGGTTGCATTCAGGGAGCCGCCCAACAAGGTCGAGCTGATCAGGAAAACATAAAACAGAGCCGCATGATGGACGCCGACCGCCGTCAGGTCCGTTTGCCACATGATCAACCAGATCAGAGCAGCCGCAGCGACGTAGTCAATGAATTTGACGAAGAATACGCTCATTCCCGTGATGAGCAGGGAAGTGACAACCAATCCCCACATCGACGCCTCTACGCCCATGCGTTCGATCTGTACCTTGAACAGAACGGTAAGTGAGGTCATGTAGATAATGCCGAACAGGCGCCACGTCACCATGCTTCTGCTGTTGGAAGTGACAATGATTGACAGCGTCGCCCCCGCCAGAGCGCAATAAATAAATATATCCAGTGATTGCTCAATAGAAGGATTCAGATACCAGCTGATAATCCAACTGAAAAGGCCGATCAATTGAGACAGCTTCAAGGGTATGAAAATAGAGTTTTTCAGGTTTCTTCTTTGTGGCATGCGCTGTTTTCCATACTTATGCCAGCCGAAGCGTAATCGACGGCACATGCCTTGGTCGAGATGCGTGATGATATATTGCCAGTATACGTGATCAGCACTCGAGAGCGATGGCCGCTTGTCTTGCTGGGACAGCGACTGGGCCTACACCATGACTCAACGGGACGCTTTCTATTTGAAGCGAGCAGAGTTTTTATGAAGCTTGAAAGCAGTTTGGTAGCTTCGCTGTATTAATCCCCCAAGCTCCTTGCTGCCGGAATGAAACTTGCCTTCACTTATCAGTCGCATAACCACGTCGCGCAGATACGCTGCATAGTCGGCCAACACCTTCCGATCAATCTGCCGCGCATCATTGATACCCGGCCCCTGTTCTGAGCGGCACCACTTCACGAATGCCTGCCACCGATCATAGTGTGCCTTGACCGTGCAGTAATGACCGCCACCGAACATGTCTTTCAGAGCTTGCGGCCCTGCGTAGCTCAATTGTCTGCCGTAACCGAAATTGCGGCCATCGCGTCTACCCACCAATGCCATGTCAGTCACCTCATCTTCTGCTCCCCAGTCCTCGCCCCACGTCATCCCGCCAAGAATGCTGAGTGTTATCAGGGATCAAGGCCCCTGCGACCTGTGGGGAATGTCCTCTACGCGGGACTGGCGGCTCCTTACGACCGGGAGCAAGGGCATCTCATGATCTGGCCTCCTTAACACCGTTGCCGGTGGGCGGGTGGAGGCGGTGCCGGCTGACTAAACCAGCACCTGAAGATCCTGAGCCGAGTGAAGGCAGCGATGCGATGACAGGGGCACCCATGCTCATTCAAGATGGTGCTGGCCATCAAGCGCATGCCGTGGCTGACCAAGCGATCCTGGAAGCCCATGCGTTTCAACGCCATGCTGGCGGTCTGGCTATTGGCATGGGTACGCGGATTTCTGTCAGCCGGAAAGACATATTCGCGATGGCCGCTGTGAGTCTTCAGTGATTCCAATAGTGCGACAGCGTGATCACTCAATGGGATGCTGTGTGGGCGGCGCTTCTTCATCCGCTCCGGTGGGATAGTCCAGACACGCCTTTCAAAGTCGATATCTGCCCAGCGAGTAGTAGCCGCCTCGGCAGGGCGAGTCATCGTGTGCAACTGCCATTCGATCAGGCAGCGGGTCGTGCGTTTGATACTGGCGTTCGCGATCTCCAGCATAAGCTCGGGGAGCTCTTCGGGTGGAAGCGCAGCCATGTTCTCTTTCTGAGGCTTCTTGAAGACCGCCCTGATACCGCTGAGTGGGTTGGCGAAGATCAGACCAGAGTTCACCCCGTAGGTCATGATCTCGTTAAGCCGTTGGCTAAGACGCTTGACCGTCTCCAGGCTGCCTTTCGCTTCGATTGGACGAAGTAACCCGATCACCATCGGCGCGGTGATTTTCGTGAGTGGTGCCGTCCTCAAGTCGGGGAACACATGCAGCGTGAGCGACCGCCAAATGTCCTCGGCTTAGGCCGGGGTGACCGAGTCTTTCTTGAGCTCGAACCAGGCGGTGGCCACGTTCTCAAAGGCGTGTTCTGTTTCTGCACGCTTGGCTTCATTTAGCGTATTGCGCTGCACCTTGGGATCGATGCGTTGGGCGAGCAGCTCACGCGCATCGACTGCCATCTTTCGTGCGTTCGCCAGTGACAATTCGGGATAGGTCCCGAAGCCGATTTTGATGCGCTCATTGGTCACCGGTTCGCGGTAGTTGAAACTCCACAACAACGAGCCGTTGGTGCGTAACCTGAGCTGCAAACCGTCACGGTCCGCGAGGACATAATCCTTGGACGCCGTTTTGATTCCCTTGAGCTGTCGATCGGAGAGGCGGAGGTTTTGGGCAGGCATGAGATCGTCCTCAGGCACTGGTTCGGTACTCCGAAGAGTAGCACCAGATGAGCTGAAATATCGTCTGGAATACCCGAATGGATGGAACTCAGAAAATCTCAAAAGACCAGAAAAGGCGCTGTAGGCCGCGTATTTACTGGGTTCCAGACACAAAAAAGACGCCCTAGGGCGTCTTCATTTGCAATTTGGTGGGCCGGGGTGAGCTGAAATGATTTGCTAAACCTATGAAAAATATGAAGTTGGTTAGTTGAGCTTTCTTCGTGGAATACTATTTGGAATGCGCTGCACAGGGTTGAGGCGGAATGCTGAAGCGTGTTCCTCCTGAGTCAATTGCCAGGAGTCATTTCGCTGTGGCCAATCACGTGGTTGTCAGCCCCTTTTTCTTTCCTGTGTTGGATGAGGATAGGGTACAGGTATCAGCTTTAAATGAAGGGACCTAATTGGCTTTGATTACTCATCGTTAGCATCCGGGTACTAAGAGTACAGGTGCGTGGTTGAGCAGTATCTTGTACTTGTACCCTACTCGGCGGACTATGTGGGCTTGAAAATGGCGAAAAATTCCTTGAAGCCCTTTGTGGTTAATGTGTTATGTATGCGTGGCAATCCTGTTTCATCTAAAGGGGCGGTTCCTTTGCCATTTCGGCTTCTCTCGTGCTGGAGTTGCTCTTGCAGTTTATCCACTGATAGCCAATAGTTGCATGTCTGCTGATCATGTGATCGATTGATGCTGAAGTATTTTCCGTCTCGCTCACCTGCGACTGGGTAATGATGAATGGACTCACTCAGCCAGTATAACTTGGAGTCCAATGTGGCTATCCATGTGTCCTGAAGCTTGCCATAAAAGAGCTCTTTGGAAAACTCCAGGGCACCTTTTATATATTTAAGGTCTTGAACGCCATTGAAGATATTTTTGAAGCGCTGCGCTGGCTTGTTGCTCCCACTCATGAAGTTGTTCTTGATGTCTTCGATTTTGGCGTTAAGCTCGTCGGAATAGTTGAGCTTTTTCTCACAGAAGCAGTACTTGGCAATTTCGGCTTCAACAGCACTGAGCATATCAATGTCATCACAGACACGGCTCATATATGTTTTGAATTTTTCAATGCCTGTCAAGTTCGGCTTCGTGGCGTTGATAATATGTATCTGCATGAGCGAAAAAAACGGCACGCTGTAGAGGTGCTGCTCTTCTATGCTGAGTTCTGAAAATTCATACGGTCGGGTTCTTTCCGCTTCATTTGGGGTGTTTCGTGTCGTGGTTGGATGATCGACCATCTGCGGGCAGAATATCGAAAGAAACAATTCATACATCTCAAAGCTTAGCTTCTTGAATTTCGGGTGGACCTCGTTAAGGGCAAGCCCAGGCGTTATGCACAGACTTTGTGGTGGGCAAGAATTTATGAAGTTTATAAGTCTAGTTAAGTCAAAATCGTTCGGGCTGTGGCGGCGAAGAATTACATCTTCCATTCTCACCAGAATGTTAAGGTCGAGAATCAAGGTCGTTTCTATGCCGTTCCGCTTGTTTTCGGCCACCATGCTTGGGGTGAGCCGCGGGGAACTGTCGGTTTTGCGGCAAGGCTTTATGAAATGTAGGGTATGTGTGGGCATTGTGATTTACCTAACTCCTATCTGATTAGGCTGCGTCCTTAGATCGTGTGCTGCTTACTGCGTAGAGCCTGCATTGCCTGCTGGGGCAGCGTCAAGTAGATAGTCAGATATTGCTTCTAATGATCCTTTAGTGGTGATAAATTTATGCTACTAATCTATGGCGTGGGTTGTATGAAGAAAACTAGGCAGGAAAACGTAATTCAAGCTGCAATTACTGGTGCATTGGAAGCCTACTGCAGAGATAGTCGGACTTCGCTCAAAACCTTCCCCCCATATGCTGTCCAGCAAGGCGACGGAATGCGGCTGTATTGTGGTGATCTAGTCGCTATGTTGGAAAACGCTAAAATACTGCTTTTGGAAATTAAAGAGCTTAATTGTAAAAGCGGGGTTTTTGACCAGTTTGATGGCGAGCAATTCAAAAGCTGCCTTGCTTATGAGGAACTTGGCGTTCCCATTGCATATTCATATAATGCTATATCTCTTCCTGATTATGATGATCGCTCGGATGTTGAGCGGTGGCCTGAGTTAATTTTGGGTAGGACGAAACGGGCAGTGCCGAGTAAGCTACCAAACAAAAAGCCAGATAAGTTAAATCATTCATCGCTGCTGGATTGGCTTCGTGATGATCAGGGCGGCGACATGACTGCGGGCTTTGGCCGAGTGCTCGGTGCGCTTGAGCGTCCGGAAACGCTAAAGAATGGTGCGTTGGTCCTTCTGTACGGCGTAGCTGAGCAAACGCTTGCAATGCTAGATCGTGAACAGGTTCTGCTCGTTTTGAACTATTTGGACAAGGAAAGTAAATTGCGTCCGGGTCATTATAAGAAGATAGAAAGTGTACTGGGTGCCGCAGCTGAGGTATTTAAAGGTTACATAAAGCCTATGATTAGTAGAGACAACTCTGGTGGGGCGACGCCAGGGCAGCCGTGAATTATTTTATTGGTTTTCTGCAGGGTATGGTTGTTCAAAGAGTTCTAGGCGCGTGGTGATCCTAATGTCTGGCTCGAAGGTTAAATGCAGAAATTTATCCGATCGCTGGAATCCTGGTGCTTGTAAGCCATCCTCAGAGTCAAGTTGGTTGGTTCTGACCAGTACCTATGCCGCGGGTGCTGATGAAATAGTCAGCCATGGTACTCAGAGGCCTTCAACATCAATTCCATGTTCTGCCAGCCATGTCTTGCGCTGTGCGTAGTCAGGCATGACGCGTTCAAGGCGGAGCCAAAATTCTGGGGTGTGATGTGGCTCTTGCAGGTGCACCATCTCATGCACAACCACATACTCCGCAATGGGCTTGGGCAGCAGGATTGTTTTCCAATGAAAATAGAGCTGTGCGCCCTTGCCACAGGAGCCCCAGCGATAGCCCAGATCCTGCACACGCACACCGCTGGGGGTCAGGTCCATTCGCGCTTGGTGGTTCTCGACTCGTAAGGCCAGCCAGCTGCGGGCATGTTCGCTATACCAACGGATGAAATGTTCGCGGGCTCGTGGCAATTCGCTACGCAGCAGGCGGAAGCGACCAGCAGAAAGTTTTAGCGGCCCATCCTGCTCATCGACCAGTTTGAGGCGATAACTTCGCCCCAAGTACAGAAATCCCTCTCCGTCGACGTATTGCTTGATAGGGATTGAGCGCTGCAGGCGCTCCTTTTCGGCAAGACGCGAATAAATCCAGAAGCTTTTTTCCGCTACGAATTGACGCAGCGCTTGCTCCTTCACCTCTGGCGGAGCGGACAGGATAAGGGCACCGTCACGCTCGACAGTGATCTCTAGCGTCTTACGCCGCGCGCTGCGGCGCAGTGTGAATTGTAGGTCATTGATGGTTAGCGTTTCGTTGCTCACAGCTGCATCAACCGTTCATGGCTGGCTCTGGCCTGATCCATCAAACGGTCAGACAGCACCCCCGCCGTATCGCTATCTACCAAGGGTGGACGCAGTCTCATCAAGTAATCAAATAGCTGTCCGGCCAGCTCCTCCTGTGCCGCTCGCTTGCGCGGGCTCCAGATATCGCGGTGGCTCTGGAGTTCGCCCACGAACAGATCGACCAGTTCCACTGTGACATCCTTCAAACGCAGCAGATCGGCGGGCTGTGGAGTGGCGTCGGCACACAGCACATCCAGGAGGGTGCGAAGGAAGGGGGCATAGTGTTCGGGCAAATCCAGAGGGCTGTAGTCATCGCTCATTTGACCGCTGCGCAGCTCGTTTATGATCTTTTGCATCTGCTCAACCAATTGATCCCACTGCTCGCCCAGCGACTTGAGCAACTCGTTCAGGCGTTCGGACAGCTTGCGATAGAGCACCGGATCTTCATCAGTATGCTTGCGCACATGCGAGCGAATGGCGTGCTCCATCTCTGATGCCTTGGCGCGGTCGTTGACGCTTCGCGACAACTGTTTCTCGAAGTCTGCATCGGTGAGCTGGATCGGCGGAATCTTCGGGTCGATGCCCAGTGAGATAACATGATCGTCGATCAGTTTGCGCACCTTGGCACCGACATCCTTGCCCAATTGCGGCAGGTCCTTGAAGCGCCCACGTGCCCGCGCGTGGATATAGGCCAGGCGCTTGGCATCCTTGACGAAGGGCAGGCCCTCGGGGCGTGGCAGCACAGTGTCCAATGAGTTGAGGAACGCTTTGAGTTTTACCGCAAATTCGGCGCGCACCTTTTCCGACTCCAGTGCGGCAATGCAGGTTTCGGCATCTTCCAGCGACTCGATGCCCTGGCGACGCAGCACATCCACTACACGAAGATGACGATCGCGCAGCACCGGCACCTCGTCCTTGATGCTGCTCAGCGCACCTTCGATATCCTCGTCGGCATAGGCTGCCAGCGCTTCGCGCAGGTGGTTGGCGACCCCGTAGTAATCGACCACGATACCGCAGCGCTTGCCGAAACCAGTACGGTTGACCCGCGCAATGGCTTGCAGCAGCTCGGCTTCCTTGATTGGCCGGTCAAGGTACATGACCCCTTCGATGGGGGCGTCAAAGCCGGTGAGCAACATAGACTTAACGATCAGGAAAGCCAACGGGTCGGTCTTGCCTGGCTGCTCATGATTCAGGGGCTTCTTGAAACGCTGGATCAGCAGCTCATGCTTGCTGCCATCCGTCCAGGTTTTCCACTCGGCCGGATCGTTATTTGAGCCGGAAATAATCGGTGCGAATTCCAGGCTGCGTAGCCTGTCGCGATGGCGCCACGCCTGCACGCGCGCCTGCAGCTTGGGTGGACGCTGGCACAGTGCTTCATCGTCGAGGTCCTTGTCGGCTGCTGGCAACGCTTCGGCCTCGGCCAACAACTGATCGCGGGCGGCCTGCAGTGCGTGGAAATAGCGGATTGCCGCAATCCGGCTATAGGCTACCACCTGCGCCTTGTAGCCATTGGGCAGGATATTGGTGACGTAATGTCTGAGGATGTCGCGCGCCTTATCTGCAATCAGCGCGGGGGCATCAAAGATATGGCCTTTAGTGGCGTATTTTTTCTTGATCAGCTCCAGCTCGTCCTGACTGTGCTCGCGGAACAAATCCTCGAACAGTTCATCCAGGCTCGCTCCATCTTTTAATGCGCCCTGGGCAGTGCGTCCTTCGTAAAGCACCGGCACTGTAGCGCCATCTGCCTCGGCTTCCTTGATGGTGTATTTGTCGATGAACGCGCCGAAAATTTCGTGGGTGCGTTTCTTATCGCCCATGATGATCGGTGTACCGGTAAAGCCGATGCGCACGCAGTTGGGTAGGCCCGCCAGCAGGTTTGCCTGCAGATCGCCGGCCTGGGTGCGGTGCGCCTCATCGATCAATACCAGAATGCTCTCGTCGTGGTTGAGCACCTCGAATGGTTTGCTTACCAGGTAGGGCGCGCGCTTTTCTGCGGCTTTGAGGGGTGCAGTAGCTTGCGTAGGGATCGACGCCTCCCCATCTTCTTCCTGTTCGGGATTGCGATACTTCTGGATGGTGGCGAATACCAAGCCGGGGCCCTGGCGACGTGCCAAGGCTTTAACACCCTCGATATTGGAGGCCACCTCCGGCAGTTCACCGCTCAGCGTGGCGGTGGCGGAGAGCTGGTTTTGCAGGTCTTTACGGTCAGTGACCACGATGATTTTGAAGCGGCGCAGTTGTGTATCCGTGCGCATCTTGCGCACCAGAAATACCATGGTCAGGCTCTTGCCTGAGCCTTGAGTGTGCCAAACGATGCCGCCGCGCTGGTCGCTCTCGCCGTGCTCAAGGCGTGTCTGCCCGCGTTTCATGCGGATCACCGTGCGGTTCACCGCGCGGTACTGCTGGTAGCGGCAGACCGTCTTGATGGTCTGCCCGCCAACCGGCATGAACAGCATGAAATGCCGGATCAGATCGAGCAGGTGGGCCGGCGTCAGCATGCCTGCCACCAGGCGCTCCTGCTCGGACAGTTTGGCTTTGCCCAACTGCTCGGCTACTGACTGCTCGCTGCCGCTACCCTCCGGGCCAACCACGGTTTTCCATTGGGAGAAATGCCCGAAGCCGGCCCCAATGCAGCCCACCCGTGCTTCGTCGTAGCTACTGGCGACCAACAGTTGCACGCTAGCGAACAGTGTTTCGTTGCCCTCGTTGTCCTCGACTTCGAAGGCCGCCTTGCGCTGGTTGCTGTAGCGGCGCAATTGATCGACAGCTTCGGCCAGCGGTTCTGGGATGGATGGGCTCTTGCATTCCACCACCACCAGCGGGATGCCGTTCACCAGCAACACCAGATCCGGGACGATAAATTTCTTGCCGCTGTTGTACCCCGGGGGGCAATCCACTCGGAACTGGTTGATCACGCGGAAGTGGTTATTGGCCGGGTTGGCCCAATCGATGTACTGGATGGTCTGACCACGTCCGCCTTCCCAGGCCTGAAGGCCATCGACCGTGATGCCTTTGAGCAGCAGCTCAGTGACTGTCTGGTTGGCTTCCATCAGCTTGCCGGCGCCCACGCGGGTAATGGCCGCCAGTGCTTCGGCAATGCGCTGCTCATCCAGCCAGGGCTGACCGTCGCGCAGGTTGATGGCAAGCAAGCGTTCGGCCAGTGCAGCTCGCTGAATCACTTCACTGAAACTGCTGCGACCAGTGATGGCCGGGTCGTCGAGGCTGCCCTCGATATGCTTCCAGTTCAGCCCCTGTAACTGAGCCACAAAGGGTTTTTCGACGTCATCCAATTCCCAGCCCACGGTTACTCCTTTAATCCAGTTCAGGCGTGTATGGGCTCATACAGGCTCATAGCGGCTCATAGAGTTTTTAGCCGAGCTTATAGACCGACCAGCGTCGTTCACCTTGCTGTATCAGTGTGCCCTTGTCTTTCATGCGCTTGAGCAGTTTTGCCGCTTGATCTGGCGAGAGCCGACAAAGATCCATTACTTCAGCGCGTTGAATCTGCCCATGCTGCTGCACGTAGTTCAACACCATCTGCTCATGTTGAATGGGTGTGAAACCTGCCTGGCGGGTATAACCGGCCTTGTCGCCCACGGCCTGGTACAGACTGGCTGACGGAGTGTAGCTGCGCCCTCGGGTAGAACCGTGTGCCTCCACCAAGCCGGCTTCGGTCAGGGCTTCCAGGGTGCGTTTGGCACTGGCGGTGTCGCGCTGAATCTGCACGGCCAGTTCGTCGGCCGTGACCCGCTTGGTTTCACGCAGGGCGGCCAGGGCGATCAGGCTGTCGATGGGCAGCTCGGCGTTAGTAGCACGCTCGTGCTCGACTACCAGGCGGCGGAAGTCCAGGTCGGCCTCTGCGGTGGGTAGGCGCAGCACCACGCTCTGGGCGGTGGTGTAACTGTAGTCCGGGGCCGGCCGGCCGAACTTGAGCATGCCGCGGAAAATCTTGTCCACGCCTCGGCCGGAGCGTTCGACCACGCCGACGCGCTTCATGGCGTCGGCCAGGGCAGGGTTGCGCGGACGCGGTTCGGTCACCAGCAGGTTGGTCAGGGTCACGCCATCGACCAGACCGCCGGGGTTGCTGACCACAAGAGCATCGTCCTCTAGGCGCACGTGCACCGCGCCTCGGCCGTGGTAATCGCGATGCACCAAAGCATTGGCTACGGCTTCGCGGAAGGCGCCGAGGTCGACCTTGGGGACTGGCACGCGGAATAGGCCGACCTGTAGTTCTTCCTCTGGGTTGTAGGGACGGAAGTTGGTTTCCAGCCAGTCCAGTGCCTTAAGTAATGGGAAGCGGCGAAATTCATTGAAGCGCACTGCCTGCTGGGCCAGCACCTGGAAAGCGAACTCGTGGGTGGGCACCAGTTGGCGCAGGGAAGTTTCCCGGCCGATCAGTAGCAGGCCGGTAAGGGTCGGCACGCGCGTACCATCGGGTTGACGCGCTGTGAGCAGCAGTGCGCCGTCCAGGGCTTCGTCGTCCAGTTCCAGCAGTACTCGGTCGCCGCCGTATTGCTGCACTGCCTGGCGCAGGCGTTCTCGCTCCAGCGGGTCGAGGTCCGTCAGGGTGGCGCCGGCTACCGGCTGGGCGGAGACATCGAGCAGGCCGAAGCTGCTTGCGCGGCTGCTGCGCTCATGGGGCAGCATGGCTACGCATTCGGGCGTGCCGTCGTGTTTCAAGCGACGGCGTAGATAGACGCCGCTGGTGGTGGCCACCTCGCCCTGGGCTTTGGGTACATGGATAAGTGCCACGGTCACGCCATCCAGATCGAGCGCCTCGGCCTGTACGTTCAACGACGGCGAGGTGCGCGCTGCGACCATGCCGGCTAAGCCCTCCAGCGGGTGATGCTCTGCATGCAGTCCGGTGGGTGTACCGTCGTCCTCGACGCCTAGCCACAGCTCGCCGCCTTCGGCATTGGCCAGGCAGATCAGCGCCTCGATTAGTTCGCGGTCGGGGAGCTTGTTGCGGTCGCTCTTGAACTCGACCGTGAGGGATTCGCGGGGTGGTAGGCGCTGTGTCATATCATGCCTCCGTGGGGACGGTAGCTTTCTGTATGGGCTCCAGCAGCGGGGTGACGCAAACGCGGCCGGTTAGAAGGTCGCCCATCAGGCCAGCCTTTGCACGCCGGAGCTTGGCTGCACTCAAACTTTCACTTTCCAGGCGCTGCTCTTGGGACTGAATTTCATCAGCGATTGCCTTTGCCTCAAGTGCTGAGGGCCGCGCGATGGGGATTCGACGAACATCTCGAAGGTTTATTCCTTGCACTGCTACTCCAAGCGTGTGAGTCGCAATGAACCTGCTTGGTACTGCCATGCCAAGATAGGCACGTAGGTATCGAGCATCAGTACCAACAACTGCTAGTCGGGCGGTATCTTGTGTGATGTTCGCTGAATCTAGGACGGGAGGCACAAACGCTGTTCTTCCCACTGTTCCACGAATCGTAAACAAGAGATCACCAGCCTTGAGGCGGGATCTGCTGTACTCTCGATCAATCTTAGGGCTGGTGAGTAACAGATCGTTGAGGTGAATCTTTCCATCGTAGATGTCCTTCACCTTTACAACCGGAACCCCTCCCGGATACCCATAGCCAGGCATCAGAATCCCGTATACGACTGGACGCTTCGGGTCTATCAATTGATTCAGCTCTACTGCTTCCCACTCCCTCGGAATCCACCCCAACGGTGACTCCTTGTAGAGCTGCGGCGCTTCGCTCTGCGGCGGGCGCAGTTGGCCGTTGGTGCCGACGCCGCGGGTTAGCAGGTCGTGCAGCAGGCCCTGCTTGACGGCCTTGAGCTTGTCGATCAGCGCCTCGGTTTCGCGTATGGCAGTGTCGAGGATGTCCAGAATTTGGGCAATTTTACGCCGCTCCCCGAATTTTGGTCGGTAAACCTCCAGCTCATAGACATCCCTCCGGTTCAGTCCTGGGATACCCGTAGATGTATCCAGTAGATGAAGCGGCAACCAAGACAATACCCAATACAGCCAACGACGCTCTTCTGGCGGACAGTTCACCCAATACGTTGTATCAATGGGCCAGAAATCATTATCAGACCAAGTGACCTTGCCAACGCTACCCTTACGACCGACAACAATCCCCGGCCCAGCGATCAGTGCGGATTGATGGCGACCAACCTCACCGTTTGAGCCAAATACGGGAAAGCCGTGTCCAGTGCGGCGTTCGGCAGGTAGCGGTTCACCATATTCAAGAGAGATGAGCGCGTCGAGCTTAGACATACCCCAACCCCTTCAGGAACCCGTGTAACGCCTCTGCCGCCGCATCGCGCTTCTGCTCGATTTCGTTCAGCGTTATCCGATATTTGTCCCACCAGTTCTCGAAGGCGGCGACTATCTGCTTGCGCTGGGCGGCGATATAGCGTTCGACGATGGCCTGCATATCGTTGTGCAGGATGGTCAGTAGCAGTTCGGCGGCTCGCTGCTCGTCCAGCCCGTCGACGGCCTGATTCAAGTGACTGGCGAAGTTGTCCTGCCGGTTTTTGAGCTGTTTCTTCACCTTGATCAACTCGGCTTTCCAGGCCTTGAGTTGGGCTTCGTCGACGGTGTTTTCCTCGTCGTCGGTATCCGTCGCGTTTTCGGCCTCGTCAGCCTCTTCCCCTTTAGCTGGGGTGGCGGCCTTGAGCTGACTATCCAGTTCGGTCTTTTTTACTTCCAGTTCGGCCAACTCGGCAACGAAATCGCCAAGCAGGAACTTGACCAGTTTATGCTCCAACGGGCTTTGCTTGCTGGCCTTGTCTTCCAGAGCGGTGATGATGCTGGTGCGCCAAGCGTCGATTACGCCCCGGCAACCGCGGGCCATCAAGCCAAGGAAGTCATATTTGCTCTGGTACCAGAAGCCGGCGACGATGCCTCGGACCTGGAAGGGGTCGAGTAGGCCGATGCCTTCCAGCGTCTGGCTAAAACTGGCCAGCAGTTCACCACGCAACTCGACCAGCACGGCGCTGTTATCCAGCTTCCCAGCCAGGGCGGTGATCCGCGGGCTGTGTACGTGCCACCAGGTTTCGAAGGCATCACGCAGGGCGGCTTCCTTCGCCTGTAGGCCGGGGTTGCTTTCGATGGCTGGCTTGAGGTCGGCGCGGCAGGTCAGCTCGCCGCGAAAGTCGAAATACTGCGCATCGCGTGCGATGAATAGGTCATGAGGGTCGAGGCCGTGGGCGGCGAACAGCGGCGTTTTCGCTTCGACTTCGGTCTTGGGCACGCCACCCAGCAGGTGAGCACGCACATCATGCGGCTCGGGTGCTGGTGCGTTATCCACATAGCGGCGGATATTCAGGTTGTAATCATTGGCGCGCAGGGTGGAGATATCTACCACATCGCTAAGACCGTCGATCCGGCGAAATTTGTCGAAGGCGGTGGTGATCTTCTCAATGTGCTCGGGCATCAGGTAGTTTTGCGCACGGCCCTCGAAGTACTCAAGGTCGGCGTTGATAAACAGTACCTTGCCCTGGCGCTCGGTAGGCCTGGCGCTGACACGGTTGGCGCCTTCCTGCTTTTGTTGGCGCAGGATCAGGATGCAGGCGGGGATGCCGGTGCCGTAGAACAGGTTGGCAGGCAGGCCGATCACCGCTTCGAGCAGGTCGTTTTCGATAATGCCAGCGCGGATCCCGCGTTCTTCACCGCCGCGGAACAACACGCCGTGGGGCAGTACGGTGGCAATCATGCCCTCGTCGCGGGTCACGGCGAGCATGTGCTGGAGGAACATCAGGTCGGCCTTTTTCGACCCCAGCGGTACTTCGCCGAAGCGGAAGCGCTGCTCGCGGAATGTCGGGTTCCAGGCCAAGCTGCCATCCGGGCTTTTCTCGGTGTGGCCCCAGTTGATGGAAAACGGCGGGTTGGTGAGAATGCGGTCAAAGCGGCGCAGTTCACCGCCCTCGATATGCCGAGGGTCGGCTAGGGTGTCTTCGTTCTCCAGCCAGGCGTTGCTGATACCATGCAGCAGCATGTTCATCTGCGCGATGGACCAGACGGTACCGTTGAATTCCTGGCCGAACAGGTTGGCCTTGCGGCCGTCCTCACCGTGCTCGTCGATATATTCCTTGGCGGCAATCAACATGCCGCCCGAGCCGCAGCAGGGGTCATAGACATCGTGTGCCAGAGTCGGCTTGAGCAGGTGCACCATCAGCCGCACAACCGAGCGCGGTGTATAGAACTCACCGCCTTTCTTGCCGGCCGAGTCGGCGAACTCGGCGATTAGGTACTCGTAGGCCGCCCCTAGCAGGTCGGGGAATTCGAAGTCACTGTTGCGCAGACGCACCTCACCGAAGTGGGTAATGAGTTGGCGCAGTTTCTGATCGGGAATCTTGCTCTGGCCGACCTTGCGGGTGAAGTCGATATGCTCAAGCACCCCTTCCAGGGAGACGTTATTTTCCTCGATGCCGCCCAGCGCCTTGTTAAGTACATTGCCGACGTTGATGTGCGCTTCGTTGAGCAGATACCTGAAGCGCGAATGGTTGGGCACCCAGAAATTGCCATCGCGCTTGTACCAGCGTGGATTTTCCGCCGTGACAAAGGCCTCGGCCTTGCTCTTGCCGGCGTTTATTTCATCGGCAACGACCTGCTCATAGCGCTCCTCGAATACGTCGGAGCAGCGCTTGAGGAACAGCATGCCAAAAATGTATTCCTTGAACTCCGAGGCGTCCATCTTGCCGCGAAGAATATCGGCAGCCTTGAACAGATGGCGTTCCAGTTGTTGCAGCGTGAGGGGCATTGCGGAATCTCTTGTGGGCACCCAGGGAGCGGATGCCGGTCCCCATGGTATTAAATGCCGGGGATTGTATCTCAATCCGAGCTCGGCACTGAGCTGTCTCGGTTACACGGGCCAGGTTGGGCGTCTAGCGCTAGCTGTACTGACTTTTTCATGTCGGTGATTCGCGCTGATGCTCATTGCAGCGCGTTGAGCATTGAGTTGTTCCCCAAAAATGACCCACTTGCTGTATCTCTCAGTCGCTTACGGCTTGCAGGGCTATTTGCTCTACCGCGCTTTTACGATCACCTGAGCAAACTACTGTCAGCAAGTTGCGACACACGGCAGGGGCGATCACCAAGTCTCGGTTCTTCCCTAATCGCTTCCAGACCAATGAAGCCGTGAGTAGGTAATAATACCGGGTGGCGTCTGAATGGTCTTTCAGATACTGAGTGAGAAACCAGCGCACATGCTTAAGCTGCCAAGTCCAAGGATTATCACGCTGCCAGCGCTCTTGAATGGCCGCTTGCATGAATCGAGCTTGCCGTAGGTGACGTTGCTGCGTGACCTTTGAACCAGTCATTACGCCGCTCAGGAACAGCTCCATATTGAAGGGTTTGGTCACGCTCGACCTCCAATGTAGGCCGAAATGACATCGATCCGGTTATGCCCAAGCTCAAGACTGATTTGCCGTCGCGCCTTTTGGTCCAGAGCGTGGTCGATGAGATAGCATCGGCCACCGTTGAAGGGGGCCGCGTGGCCAGTGAGTTGTGCGTAACGCTCGCACGCATAAGCGGCTCGCAATTCATGAACGCCCTTCAGTCCCTGCTTATGAAGCAATTCACGGGCTGGCCTCACCGTCTGTTGCTGGAACTTGGCGTAGCTTTCACCTTGGGCCAGCAAATTGCGGCTGTGGGGTGGCGAAGCGTGATGAGCCATCTGCAAGGCTGCCTTAACCTCGTTATTTGCGATGATCCAGCGCGGAGCTGAAGCGCCAGCCCGGCCGCCTTTGGTCCCATCCTGAATATTGATGCGGCCTAAGTGTTTAGCCTCACGTTGCAAGCGTGGCAGGTCAGCCAAGATCGTTTCGCGCAAGCGCATGCCGGTTGCGCGGGCCAGGCAGATAATCGCAGCGACGCGGTGGTGGTGCTGTTCGCGAAGCGCTTCAATCACTCGACTCAGTTGTTGGTGCTCTTGGCCATCCGGTGCGCGGGTGCGTACGCTTGATCGCTGCATGCCGAGTGCCTTACTCGGGCTGGCGATTTTCACGTACTGGTCGCCGCGTAGTGCTGCGAGGGTACGGTTTACGCTACTCAGGCGGTTCTGCGCGGTGGCGATGCAGATTTCACCTTGTTGGATTTGCTGACGCAGGTGTGTGGCGTAGCTGTGCAAGGTACTGCGATCTATCTGGCGAGCGTCGTTGTAACCGGGGCCGTCCGCTGACCGACACCACTTCACGAAAGCCTGCCAGCGATCACTGTGTGCTTTGACCGTAGCGAAGTGGCCGCCGGCAAACATATCTTTCAGCGCTTGTGGGCCGGCATAGCTGAGCTGACGGCCGTAGCCAAAGTTGCGGCCATCACGCCGGCCGACCAATGCCATCGGCTTCACCGTTTTCCGTGTCTTGCAGAAAGCGCAGCACCGCTTTCCAGTGGGCGCTGATCTTGTTCACTTGTTGCCAATGTGTGGGACGAATAATCAGGGCGTTTTGCTGATGCCGCAATATTGCTCCCTCTTCGCGCAGTTGGTGGATCAGTTGGCCGATGTCGACAGGCCCTAAGGCGGGTGTGGCGACAACGGCGACAGTGGCGACAACCCTTGTAGTTGCTGGTCTGAAGCATGGCGACAAGGCGGCGACGGAAGTGGCGACACTCCGCAACGCAGGCCGTGTCTGATGCTGCGCCTGATAACGGCGCACCGCATCATTGAGGCGGAACATGGCGTACCTCGAAGGTCTTTCCGTCATGAGAGTCCAGCCAGCTATGTGAGATCAATTCGACCAGTAGCGTAATGGTGTGATGGCTGCTTTTGCGGGCAAAACGGGGACCATTGCGGTTGAGGTCGCGGACGGTAAATTGGGTCCAGCCTTTTTGCGTCAACCAGCGCAGCAGTCGATCCGATTCCTCGCGTAACGTGTTGACGGGCTCTTGCTCCGTCAGGCGCTGGATCTCGGCGAGGTAGTAATCCATCAGCGTCGAGGCACGCTGGATATGGGGCTCGTCCACTACGTGCGCGTCTTCAATCACCGCCAATACCCCGGCGATACGCAGTACATTGGCGGCTGCTTTCCCGGCTACAGATTGAATGCCGGCCAGCTCGCCAAACTCACCAGATTGGCATTCGATGGTATCGTGAATATCGATCCAGGCAGTGCGAGCGCTGGGTGTCAGTTCCAGCCTGTCAGGGTTAAGTGAGCCGTCGTTGTGTAGCGACAGCGGCTTATCCAGCAGAGCGGTAATGCGCGCTTGGTAGCGCTGGATCCTGGCATCTCGCGTGAGGTCGACTGCCTTGTACAACCGCCGCCCCACCAGGCGTTCGGGCCAACTGATCAGGCAACGGCCAAGGATGCCTTGGCCATTGATCATCCGGTCTGTGAGTAGCTGGTTGGCCAGGTAAGGTTGCAGCATCAGATGCAGACTGAGGCGACGATCATAAGCTCGCAGGCTTTCGCCAGGCATGGAGCGCGCCCGGTCGATGGGGCTGCCATCCCAGAGCGCTGACAGGGTGGTGATGGCCTTGAGTTGGTTCTCTTTACTCATGGTGCTGCTGCCCAGAAACTGGCCGCCCTCATCGTTGAATAACCCCATGCTGGGCAAGCCCTGGCATAGGTTTTTGATCAGGGCTTCAATCGTGGGTTCGGCGATGATCAATCTGGGTGGGACGGGTTCGGATAACTCACGAGCTTCGTGCTTTCCTCGAATGGCGGCGCGATTGGATTTCAGTTGCTCCAAATACAGCATCCACTGTCGCCGCTCCCACTCACGTGCAGATGCTAGCGCCAGATGATCCACTGCGCTTTTACGATCACCTGACGATGCCACCGTCAGCATGTAGAGGGACAACGGATAAACACGGCCATCGAGCTGCACATTGGCGTGCGACTGGGTCACCAGGGCGGCAGTGGCTAACACCGATTGCGCAGCCATGGCGCAGGGCACGCCGATCACCTCGGCCATGCGTTGGACGGCTGGCCCTAATATCTGTCCTAACGCTTCGACCGGATATGCCAGCGGCTCGGGCCGGTATTCCAGCAGCGGCCGTGGCAGGTCGAACACTTCGCACAATTGCATCGTCATTCTCCTGGTGTTTCGAATTTCTCCCTCACTCTCCCCGCCACGGTTGTTGAGTGTTATCAGGGATCAAGGCCCCTGCAGCCTGTGAGGGTTGTCCACTTACGCGGGACGGGCGGCTCTTTACGACCGGGAGCTTGGGCATCTCATGATCTGGCCTCCTGAGCACCAATAGCGGTGGGCGGGTGGAGGCTGCGTTGTCTGACGAGACCAGCGCCGCGAGATCCTGAGTCTGTTGCAGGCAGTGATGCGATGACCGGGGCGTGCCTGACTGTCAGTCAGGTGCAGTCCATTCCGTGGGATGCGGCACCATCATCTGCATTGCTGCTGCGAGTGACATCGGGGTTTGTCACGCCGATTGTCACAGGGACAAACGCTGCAATGTGTTGCCCGGCAAGGGCTGCGGCAGTGGTTTCGGCGCCCGTCTCTTTCCTGGAGAAAGAGACGGGCGTGGGCTGCCGCATTTGCACTGTGGATAAGTTGGCTTCGATCACGTTGGGCGTGACTGCGCGCCTAATTGGAAGCGAGCGCGCATGGGCTGGGACCACCACTGTAGGGCGTAGCCCTAAAGATCCCTGGCTACCTGGGCAATGCTGTCGATGACAGCGCTTTACGGCTCTGGTGTAGCGCGTGCTCGGACGGTGGTCAACTGGGTGTGCGGTGGGGTTTTTAGGCGTTGGACGTGTGTGGAAGAAGGTGGCTTGGAATGGACAATGGGCCGTTCGTCGGTTTTTAAAGTGAGCCCCTGAGGACGGGAAGGCGAAGCCTTCCTGCCCTCAGGGGCTGGGCATTAAAAGCTTGTGGGCGCTGCAGATGGTGGCGACTGTCGCCACGTTGTCGCCATAGGAAGGACCGCTAAATACGTGGGTTGTCGCCAGTGTCGCCGCTGTCGCCAGCAGGAACTGATTAACGAAACGGGATGACGTTCCCGTTTTTGTTTTCATGAATGGCCGTCACCGACAAATTGCCGGTGGCCGCTTTTTGAATATAGTCGCTCCACCAAGTCATCATCGGGCGTCTTCGCTCGATATAGTCCGCTCGGTTGTACGCGCTTCGGACTTCGTCTTTGTCGACATGGGCGAGTGCGACTTCAATCAACTCCGGGTCCCATCCATGTTCGTTGAGGATGGTGCTGGCCATTGATCGCAGGCCGTGGCTGACCAGCCGATCCTGGAAGCCCATACGCTTTAATGCCATGTTTGCGGTCTGGCTGTTTGCGTGGGTACGCGGATTTCGGTCGGCCGGAAATACGTGTTCCCGGTGGCCGCTGTAGGGCTTGAGTGTCTCTAGCAGCGCGAGCGTCTGGTCGCTTAGGGGGATGGGGTGCACACGGCGTTTTTTCATGCGCTCCTTTGGGATGGTCCAGATGCGTTTCTCGAAATCTATTTCTGCCCAAGTCGTCCCGGCAGCCTCGGCAGGGCGGGTCATAGTGTGCAGTTGCCATTCGATCAGGCAGCGGGTGATGCGTTTGATGCTGGCGTTGGCAATCGCCAGCATAAGGTCGGGTAGTTCTTCGGGAGGAAGTGCCGGCATATTTTCTTTTTGCGGCTTTTTGAAGGCTGCCCGAATGCCGCTGAGCGGGTTCGCGAAGATCAGTCCGCAGTTGACGCCGTAGGCCATGATTTCGTTGAGACGTTGGGAAAGTCGCTTGACCGTCTCCAGGCTGCCTTTGGCCTCGATCGGGCGTAGGAGCTTGATGATCATGGGGGCTGTGATGTCTGCGAGGGGTGTGGCTTTGAGGCTGGGGAAAACATGCAGCGTGAGTGAGCGCCAGATGTCTTCGGCGTAGGCCGTTGTGACGGAGTGTTTTTTCAACTCGAACCAAGCGGTGGCCACCTTCTCGAATGTGTGCTCGGTTTTTGCCAGCTTGGCCTGCCTTAGCTCATCGCGGTGAGCTTTGGGGTCGATGCCTTGCGCCAGCAGTTCGCGTGCCTCAGCAGCTTTCTTTCTGGCATTCGCCAACGAGAGGGCTGGGTAAGGGCCGAGCGCCATGTTGAGGCGGCTTTTGGTTACCGGCTCGCGGTAGTTGAAGTTCCAGATCATCGAGCCACTGGCTCTGACCCTGAGTTGAAGGCCGTCGCCGTCAGTGAGAACGAAGTCTTTTCCTGTTGCCTTGACTGCCTTGAGTTGGCGGTCTGATAGGCGGGCTGCATTAGTAGGCATGAGAGCTACCTCTGACACCGTTTTGGTATCCCAAAAATAGCACCAGTGGGCTCGGGATACCAACTGGGATACCAAAACGCCTGGAACTCAAAAAGCTTGTGTGGAAGCCAATAGCCCTGAAATCCCCGTATTTACTGAATTCCAGCCACAAAAAAAGACGTCCGTGGACGTCTTTAGATGATGAAGTGGTGGAGCCGGGGGGATTTGAACCCGCATCCGATCCTTGTAGCACGGGGCCTACAGGTACAAGGCTGGCATAAGGCTGTCATTGTGGTCGTAGCACCAGGTATTGGTTTTGCGCTCTGGGTCTTGCCGAACATCTGAATCTTTTGAGAAGAGACTCGATATGATGGCAAAATGGTCGGCCATACAAAATCAAAGGAATGAGCGTGGCTGACCTCGTTGAAGCTTTAGATTGGCTTCCAAAACATTATGGTCATCTTGACGCGTCTGCGGAGCATAGGGTACCGGACAGGTATTATTCCCCTGGCTTCATTGCTGCTTTCGCCGCCTATTTGACCTACAAGCGGGTAAATCAGGATTCAGTAGTTTTCGAAAACGAAAACCACGAAGGGTATTTTTCCGCCGTCGGTCTCGCGAAAGCTGTTTGGGGAGTGGATGATTATCTCTACGAGCGCAGGAATGCTGGGGTGAACTACGCTCCGTTGACACCTCTTGCATCGCAGGATGATGTTGACAAAGCGACCGCTCAGATCAACAGTTGTCTTCGATCATTCGCTAAATCTGGACCGGTGGATTACGGTCGTAGCCCGGCTTTCAAGGAGCTTACCCATGTGGTCGGGGAGATGCATGACAACGTTTGGTCCCATGGGCTGAACACTGGTTTCTCCATTGCGCAGCGGCATGCAATCCGAAATGGTCATGGTTATGTCCTTGAGTTTTCCCTCGCAGACTGCGGGATGGGGTTCCTTGAGGAGTTGAAGCGCTCTCGGATAGCTGGAGCCAACGGCATCCAGTGCGACCGTGATGCAGTGGAATGGTGCGTTCAGGAAGGGAACTCATCGAAGCTCGCAAAGCTCCAAGATGAGTGGGCGCAGTCGGTACCAGAAGATCACTTGGGTACAAGTCCGTTTGGAGACGTAGGTGTCGCCCTCTCGGGTAACGGTAACCATCATCAAGGGCTTGGCTTAGCCAAGCTAGTCGAGTTGGCAAAGTCTTACGAAGGGGTATTGAATATTGCCTCTGGGGACTGCTTAATGATGCTGCGGAGAGGAGAATCCCGCTTCAGGAAGCTTTCACAGCCTTGGAGGGGAGTAGCGGTTTCCCTGTCCATTAAAGAATCAAGCTTCATGGCCGCTAAGGTTGATGAGGCGGAAGATGTACAAGACATTATGAAATTATTGAGGGGGTAATGATGGAAACGTTTGCCTTTAGGCACAGTGACCTAGCTTCCCGAAGCCTCGCCTCGAAGGAACGGAGCGCGTTATATCGAAAGCTGCATGATCACGAACAGATCGTGATTGATCTTGCTTCGGTAGAATCCATCTCCGAATCCTTCGCCGATGAGCTTTTCGGTGTATTGGTGCTCGAACGAGGGTTTGACTTCGTGATCAGGCACGTAAAAATTGTGAACGCAGCCGATGATGTGCTGCGCTCTATTGCCATAGCAATGAAGCGTAGGCGCGCACTCGCCGCGTAATCCGCTAAAAAAAGAGGCTAATCAGCCTCTTTTTTTTCACCTGTATTTCCCGATGGTTGGCACCATAGATTTTCGGCTCGATGTCCGGCAGAGATATCTGCTGCTGGCATCCAACGCCCATACACGCGCGCGATCATAGTCCAATCGCTATGGCCCATCTGCTTCGCTACCCACATAGGGTGTTCGCCTGCGGAGAGCATCATCGATGCATAGGTGTGCCGGGTCTGATAGGGGCGACGGTACCGAACTCCCGCCTTCTTCATCGCCGGAATCCACATTGTCTTTCTGATCGGCCCGTCGCCTGCCCAACGTTCAAGCGTGCGAGGGTTCTGAAACACCTCCGCATCAGCCAGAAATGTATGGGCCTTCTGTGCTTTCAAAGCCTCCATCGCGGGTCTCAGCAGCTTCACCGCTCTGCGTCCGGCCGCTGTCTTCGTCACCTCGGCCTGGCCCTTTGCAGCTTGCGTCATAGCGCGGCTGACCATCACTTCCTTGCGGAGCCAGTCGATATCCCCCCAGTCCAATGCAACCAGTTCGCTCGTGCGCAAGCCAGTCCACAGGGCGAACTGCATCATGTTGCGTGCCTGGCCATTGAGCGTCGCCAGCACGGCCTGCTGCTCTTCCGGACTGAACGGATCTACGTCGTCGTCCTTGGCTGGCGCTTCTTTCCGCGAATACGTCCACCCGGCCAGGGGATTCACCTCTATCAACTCATCCTCGGCAGCATCAGTTAGAGCCGATCTGAGACAGCTCTGTATGTTGCTCAGTGTCTTGTTGCCGACTTCTAGGGTGCTCAGCCAGTCCCGCACGTCTTTCCGTTTCAGCTCGACCACCATGCGCTCGCCCAAGGCCGGCACCAGGCGCAGCTCCACGATCTTGCGATAGCCGTCGAACGTGCTGCTCGATACGTGTCGCTTCTTTCCGTCCAGCCAGCGAGTCAGGAAGCCTGCCACTGTTTCCCGGTTCGCCTCAGGCGCAAATTTTGCTGCCCTGGGCGAGCCAGGAAACGTGACCGAGTAGTCGAACCCGCCGATCGATATCGCATGCTCGATCGCTGCCTTGTGCTGCTCGGCCTTCTTCAGATTAGTGGGGGAGGGCTTGAGCGTGATGCGCTCGCGGCACCGGACGCCCCGATACATGAACGTGATTTCGATGCTCGTATCGGAGACCGCCCGAACTCCCCGCCCGTCTCTACCCATGACTCGTACCCTTCCATGTCGATGAGCGTCCGGCCATCCGGAGCCCTGTACCAGATTTCGCCAAGCCGCCAGATTCCATCACGGATTTTCGAGCGGATAGCGTCCTCGCTGTAGCCAGACTCGCTGGCGAATTTCCTGATGGTCATGTAGCGCATTGACTGCTACTCCTGCCGCGTCAGGTTTGGAACTGCGGGTGAAACTGACGCGTCAGCCTTCATCATCGCGCGGCCCCGATTCAGCTACGGTGCGCAGCTTGAGTGCGATCCCGCAGGAGTTGGCCAGTCCGGTGAGTTGTCCAACTGTGGTGGCTGGGTCTTGAAGCGCCTGGCCGAATCGAATCAGGCGCTCGCCCAGGCTTTGGAACTCGGTGCGCAGTTGGAGCCGGGTGCCTTGGCTGAGAGTGCTCATGCCTGCTGCTCCTGATTGGCCTTTGCCGCCTCCTGAGCAGCCTTGGCCAGCGCATCAAGCAACAGCGCTTGCTGCTCCTGGCCATGCAGGTACAGGCGAAGGGCGCGGATCACGACGGTGTTCATGCTGGTGTCGCTTGATGCCGCTGCGCGCTCGACCTCGCTGCGCATGTCGTCCGGGAGGCGCACGACGAATTTGTCTGCGCCGCGGCTACCACCTTCATACCGTTGCATGGCGATCGCTCCCGGTGTGAGGGTTGGCCAACTTGGCGGTACGGATCTCGGAGCGGTCGACAGCCAGCTCGGCCGGAGCATCTATGCCCAGGCGGATCTGGCCGTCGCGGCCACTGATCACGGTGATTTTGATGTTGTCGCCGATGACAATTGATTCGCCGAAGCGACGGGATAGACACAGCATGGTGCAACTCCTTTTGGTTTCTACAGGCAAGCCGAGGGCCTGCCGCGATTGTTGGCTTTCGCAAAATCAGGTTTGGGTTATGCGGCCAGCGTCACTTCATGGCGCTTGGCTGCGATTCGGGCTTCGATCTTTGTATCTGATCCGCCACTGCGCCGAACTTTGGTCATGGGGTCTTCGGCTAGTGCGCCGTGAGCGGCCAGCACGAGCGCAAGTGCGGCGGCAGGGGAAATAAGACCGCGGCGGAATGCTTCTGCCACCAAGGCAGGGCGTTTGTAGACGCCGAGCTTGTGCATACAAGATTCAATACGGCCTTTAACCGAGCGTGGAGAGATACCATCATGCTTAGCAATCTCCTTGTCAGTCTGTCCAGCAGCAACTGCCAGCAGGCAGGAGAGCTCACGCTGGGCGAGACCAAGACCAAGATTTCCTTTCCATAAGCCGTTGCTGATGCATTGCATGAGGTGCCACCCTTGACCAAAGTTATCGTCTGGTGGCTATAGTGCTGGCGGGATTTGTCTGTGTCAATCCCTGCGGGATTATATTTTAAAGGCCTGGTATTTTTGCATCGATCACGCGCCCGATTATTTCCCAGTCTCCGTCGATCTCAATCGGCTTAAAGCCTGGGTTCAGGGGCATCAGATAGGCCGATCCAGCGTCACTCAGGTACTGCTTAAAGGTAGTTTCACCATCCCGATGACGGGCTACGTAGAACTTTCCACTGATCAGATCGAAGCCCTCTGGCTGAACCAGTATTTTCGTTCCTTCTGGAAAGCTCGGAACAGCTTGCGTGGTCATCGATGGTCCTTTCACGTCAAGCCAATACCCTCCGGCACCCGCATTTTCGGTCGATCCCAAATACTCCTCAGCATGACCCGCAAGATAATCAGTGGGCGATTCGGCTCTATCCCCTGCTGCAATCCAGCTTATCAACGGGTAGCTCATCGCGGGCCGCCAAGGGTGTAGAGCGGGCGAGACATTGGACACGCCATCAGTTTCAGTTGAATAATTTTCACGCATTAGCCGGGCCAGTTCACGCAGATCTTGGCTGGAAACCGTTATTTCTCCGATGGCCTTTGCCAGCCTTGGACTGAACTGGTCAACACTAGTGCCAAGGATTTTGGCGACCTTCGCGGAGAACTCCATATTCAACGCATTGCGCCCATTCAGATAATGGCTCAGTGAACCCTGATTCATGCCCAAGAGCTCCCCGACCTTTTCCTGAGTGAGGCCCAGACGATCCTTATTTTTTAGGTAAATCGCCTTCAGTGCTGCACATTCGGCAAGTTCTTCTTCGGACAGCGGTCTTTTTTTCATGAATGAACCTTATGGGTAGCGGGACTTTAAATCAAATCCCGCAGGCATTGACTTTTGTAAATCCCGCCAGCACTATTTAAAAGAACCGAAATAGTGGAGTCATCCCGGTGCAACGAATTCCTCTTGCTGAATACGCAGCAAAGCGACATGCCGGTACAGCCGAAAAGCTCGGAATGAGCCAGGGCTCGTTGAGCAAGGCTATCCGCGAAGGGCGATCCATCTTCGTGATCGTGTCCGATGACGGCAAACTGTCTGCCCTCGAAGAGAAGCCTTTTCCAAGTCAGCGGCGAGGCAACTCACCTCACCGATGTACAAATAATAATCCCTCAGGCTCTGAATTATCAGGATCAAACGTACCTGTTAATTCATCCAGTACCCAGCAGGCATCCCCGTGACCGCCTGCCAATCCAAGTTTTTGCTGTCCGGCTAACACAAACGCCAGGCACAAAAAAGCCCGACCTAAGTCGAGCCTCTTGTTCAGTACCCGCGCCAACGGGAACTGCGCATTCACTTTGCTTCGAGAAAACCAAAATGAAATCAGAAAATATCACCCGCTCAACTCCAGCGCAAGCAACCCTTATCACCAAGGCAGTTGAGTTCGGCGAAACGCCAATTGCGAACCAAGGCGAATACCTCTTTCAGACAGTGCCTTCAATGCAGGTTGAAGACGCGCTACAGAAAGCCCGGACGCTGTCTCTGGGGCTTTCGCAGATCTGCGAGGACATGCGCCAGTCGATCAACTACGGGGGCCTTGTTCACTGCGATGGCATGGCGCTGCTGGGGTTTGTGGCTGAGGCGATCCACGCGCTTGTCTGCTCGACCCAGGATGGCATCAGCGTCCCAGATCAACAGGGGGCACGCCAATGACCATTCCAACTCTGCACGATCTGATCATCGATGTTGAGGCCCAATTTCCAGCTGAATCGTCAGGAGTCACGTTAACCAGCCATCAAGTAACGCACCTGAATCGCATCAGGCAGGCATCCGGTGAGACTGCCAATGTCCTGATCTCGGGCATTGAGGCGATTGGCGAAATGATGGGGCTGGCTGAGGGCGGCGAAATGTCCACTGAGTCCGTGGTGGGGATCGGTTGGCTCATCAAAGAGCTGGCGAGTCTTAACCGCAGACTGCAAGAAGAGCGCACCGCCGCGAGTCACAAGCTGGAAAACATGAGTGGCGCGCCACAAGAAGCGCCCTCCGCAAATCGTGGCGCGAGTGCTAGGGGTGCCCTATGAGCAATCCAGAGTATTACCCCGACGCAGCCAAGCGAATCGCCGAGTCGCTGGATGTCATTGGAATTCTTTCTGATGTGCTGGCGGAAAACACTGTTGCCCGCGAAAGCTCCGACGAAGGCGAAAGCGACGAGCAGTTGAGCTGCCGATGCGAGGCCGGTGTGCAGGCCGCTATCCGCCTTATTGCTATGGCTGCCTATACCGACCTTCAGTCGATAGCCCAGGGCTTGGGGATACCAGAGTGAACCCGATCACCAGCACCGCCCCGACAATGTCATCCCAAGAAATTGCCGATCTTGTCGGCTCCCGGCACGACAAGGTGAAGCAATCGATTGAACGCCTTGTTGAGCGCGGCACGATATCCCAACCCCCAGTGGGGGATGGGCCGAGGTCGGCCAACGGAGTCGTCGTGCAGGAATACCACGTCTGCAAGCGCGACAGCTTCATCGTGGTGGCGCAGCTCAGTCCCGAATTCACCGCCGCGCTGGTTGATCGGTGGCAAGAGCTCGAAGAAATGGCCGCTCGCCCGATGACCCAAGCCGAAATCACGGCGGCGAACGCAAACCACCTGGTGGAAATGGAGCGCCACCAGCGCGAACAGCAGGTGGCCATTGACCGGATCGAACGCAGGGTTGAGGTGATCGCCGAACAGAGGGTCTGGGATCACTGCCCGCAGAACTGCATCCCGCTCGGCCGCATTCAGGCAGAGATGAACAAGGCCTATGGCCTGTCCGGACCGATGGTTTCGTTCGTGCTGCGCCAGTGGCCGAACCAGCCCAATCACGCAGGCATGGTCCGCAATGTCCACGAGGAAGCGAAGGGCAGCCAGTACATCGTCTGGTCCAAGAGCCTCGTCACCGCCGCGTTCAAGCGCTTCGTTTCAGAATGCCAGATGGTCAGCGCCACCCAGGCTACACACCCCTATTTTGAAGGCCGGTTTCGACTGGTGAACAAGGTCAAATCATGAGCAAAAAACCGTCCCATCAGCAGCTTGTTGAGCGTGTGGCAGCTCTGACCGTTGACTGGTATCGCGCGCAGGCGCTCGTCCGAGACGTTCGGCAACTGCTCAATAACGAGTATCAGCAGTACTTCGCAGTACACGGTGAGCCCGAGCCGAACTTTCGCCGAATCAACCCTGACGACCCGGCCTACACGCCAGTTATCAACTTCACGAATCAAACATACGAGCAGTTGCAGAAGGCCAAGCAAGCTAAGGGCAGCGCGAAGCGCCGTATGGAGACCGCTGTGCGCGCTCTGATGGCGTATCGCGGCGAGGTCATCGAAGCGCCAAGGCAAGCGGTCGTGCGCCGCGCCAACGCAAGCGGGGAGACGCTGCAATGAGTATGGAATTGATGGTCAAGGCCATGAAGACCAAGGTCGGAAACCCTCTGCGCAAGCTGGTGCTGGTCAAGCTGGCCGACAATGCCAGTGATCAGGGTGAGTGCTGGCCGTCGTACCAACACATCGCGGACCAGTGCGAGATCGGTCGGTCCACGGTGAAGCTGCACGTTCGTGAGCTGGAGAAAGCCGGTTTTCTTCGCCGAGAGTACCGCCGGAAGGGCGAGCTGAATCAATCTAACCTTTTTCACTTGTCGCTTGATGGTGGGTCACCATCTGCCCACCCGAGTGGGGCACCAGATAACCCACCTGGGGCAGGAGATAACCCAAGGGGTGGGGCAGCAGCTGCCCCCAGAACCAGTCACTCTTCTGAACCAGTCAATGAACCTAAACCTATGTGCAAAACAGGCACGGTGAAAGGGTTTGACCAGTTCTGGAAGATGTACCCGCGCAAAGTTGGAAAGGATAAGGCATCGAAGGCGTGGCAGAAGCTCCAGATGACAGAGGCTCTGTATGACCTGATCGTTTCGGCGCTGGCGAAGCATGTGGCGACACCTGGCTGGACGAAGGACAACGGCCAGTTCATCCCGCACGCTGCCACCTGGCTCAACGGCAAGCGCTGGGAGGATGAGGTAGAACCGGCCGGCAAGACCGGATCTGGCAACCGGCACACCCAGCTCGATCAGGTGGACCACACCGATGGGCTGGAGCTGGACGCCAACGGCAATTTCCGGATTGCGGGGGATGGCCAATGACTTCTCAACCGCGCTACGCCATCGACACCCGCCAAGGCACTTGCTCAACACATGGCCGCTTCACGAGCGCCTTGGTCGAGCAGTTCGGCGCAGACCCGATCTGGTATGGCTGCCCCGGCTGCGAGTTCGATAACCGTCACTCGGCTGACATCAGCATCCGCGCTGGCGGCGTGCTGGTCCACACTGAGCGTTTGCTGAACGCTCGACTGCTTGATTCATGCATCCCGGCCCGGTTCCAGCAGTCCACCCTTGAAAACTGGGTTACCGGGAATGACGACGCCAAGGTCAAGGCGTGGAACATCGCCACTGGCTTCGTGGAGGCTTTCGCCGAACACTATCAGGCCGGTCGCTGCATGATGCTGCTGGGGCAGGTTGGCACCGGCAAAACTCATCTTGCCACGGCCATGCTGCAGCAGGTCATCCGATACTTCGGGGCCCAGGGCGTGCACGGCCTGTACGCCACTGCTGGTAGCATCATCCGCAGCATCAAGGAAACGTTCGGCTCGCAGATCAAGACCGAATCGCAGGTCTATGCCGATCTGATCGGCCCACACTTGCTGGTGATCGATGAAATGGGCCTGCAGAACGGCACGGACTTCGAGCGCCAGGTCCTCTTCGAGGTCATCAACGGGCGGTATGAGCAGCTCAAACCGACGATTATCGTCAGTAACCTGAGCATCACCGATTTGAAAGTGAGCATGGGTGATCGCGCCGTGGATCGGCTGCGTGACCGTGGCGGGTTGGTCTGCGTGTTCCGCTGGCCCTCGGCGCGAGGTGCCGCATGAGCCGCGAACTTTATAGTCTTGAGGCTGAGCATGGCCTTCTGGGCGCGCTGCTGCTGGACGCCTCCCTGTTCGACGCTATCACCGCCCGGATCACGACGGCCGACTTCGCCTACGACGACAACGCCGCGCTGTACCAGGCGATCATCGATACGCACGCCACCGGCCAGCCTGTGGACGTCGTGACGGTGGGCATTGAGTATCCGGACCTGCCGAGCGGTGAACGGACGCTGGCCTACGCATCTGAAATCGCAAAGAACATCCCGAGCACGGCGAACTGGGCCGGGTATCAACGCATCGTGCTGGAACGTTCAGCGCTGCGCCGGGTGGTTGAGGTGGCGGACGTGATCCGGGATTCGGCCAGCGAAAGTTTGCCGGTCGCTGACATCATCGCGCTGGCCCAGCAGGCAACGGCGGATCTTCGCGAACTGGGCGCACCCGACCGGAAGGATTATTACAAGTACAGCGAAGTGCTGACCCCTGTAATCGATGGCATCGACAGCCGGTTCAATGGCGCGAAGCAGCTCGGGCACTCCAGCGGCTTGAAGGATCTGGACGAACTGATCCGAGGCCTTCGCAACAAAAACATGATCGTGATCGCTGGCCTGCCCGGCTCAGGGAAAACCACGCTCGGCGTGCAGATCGCCCAGCATATTGCATGCGTCGACAAGGGCGTCGGTCTAATCGTCTCGATGGAAATGACCAAGGAAGAGTTGGTCACGCGCGGCATTGCTTCCGTGGGTGGTGTAAGCCTGACGCGCCTTGATGAGGGGCATACGCTCCAGGATGAGGACTGGCCGAAGATCACCAGCGCCGTGAACGTACTGCATCACTCCAAGTTGTTCGTTTGCGATGAGGAAGGCATGACTGCCGCCCGCATTCGCTCGACAGCCAGGCAGGTGCAGCGCAAAGAGGGGCTCGGCATCGTGGTGGTGGATTACATCGGCCTGATCGCCGCCGAGGGCGCTGGTCAGAACCGAACGCTCGAGCTGGGCAAGATATCCACTGCGCTCAAGAACATGGCCAAAGAGTTGAACGTGCCCGTGATCGTGCTGGCGCAGCTCAACCGCGGATCAACCAACCGCACGGACAAGAAGCCGCGCCCAAGCGACTTGCGCGAGTCGGGTCAGATCGAGGCCGACGCCGACGTGGTGATTCTTGTGCACCGGGATGCAGACAGCGAGGAAGGGCAGAACGGTGTCACAGAGCTGATTGTGGGCAAGTGTCGCCATGCCAAAACCGGTAGTTGCCTTGTCCAGCAGCAGGGCCAGTACGTCCGCTTTGTGAACTTTGCCGGTAATTCTTACGCCACGGACGAAGAGGTCGAAATGGGCCGCGCCTTCGCGAACCGTGGGTATCGGGGGAGGGCAGGCAATGAATGACCTGGTGAAGACACTCACGGTGATCATGACAGACGCAGAGATCCGTCGGCATGCCTCGCGCCTGCATGTTCGTGCGCTGCGTGATGCTCGCCACCCAGAACTGCACTTCCGTTATTCCACCGTCGACCGCACCCAAGGCTCCTGGCATGTGGTGGTGCGCGGCAAGTGGGGCAAGGCCGGCAACTATCCTGGCATCAACGCCAAGCTGATGCAGTCCACGCTGCCGAGCATCCTTGCCCGCCGATCTGCGGACCCGGCGGCAAACTCGGTCACCACCAGTTGGGCCACTGTCGGCGACGTGCTGGCATGGTACGCCGACCGTATGGGACGCGACCGTGGCTTGTCATCCAAGCGCAAGGCCAGTGCCCAGTCCGCGCTACGCCGCCATCTGGTGCCCCGGCTCCAGGATGTGGAGCTTGAAGCCCTGACCAGCCCTGCGTTGGACAGGTTGCTGATGTGGCCCCTGCAGGAGCGGTACGAGCTGTCTTTCGTGCGCTCGGTGTACGGCGTGCTGGCCGTGGCGTTCCGCCAGGCAACCCGGTTGGCGCTGCTGGGCTCCAATCCGATGGCCAGTTTCAAGTACACCGACTTCGTGCAGACGCGAATCCGGCCCAAGGCGGCCCGGTTGCGCAGCGATGATCTGCCGCCTCTGTTGCTGGACCTGGCCGAACGTATCGAACGGGCACCGCTGGAATCCATGCTCGCGCTGATGATGCTGTGCCACGGCACCCGCCTGGGTGAGACGCGGTTGGCCCGCTGGAAAAACGTGAACTCCACGACCCGGCAGTGGTTCATCCCGGCGGCAGACACCAAGACCAAGGCGGAACACACACTGCCATTGACACCGCAGGCATGCGCGCTGATCGAGCGTTACCGGAGTCTGCAACAAGCCAGCGGGTATCAGGGACCATTTCTGTTCCCTGGCCGCTCCGGTGCAGCAATCAGCGCAACGTTGGCCAGCACTCTGTTCACTGGCTTGGCCAAGGGTGAGTGGTCCAGCCATGACCTGCGCAAGGTGGCCCGCACAGCGTGGGCCGATCTGGGCGTTGACTACATGGTCGGTGAGATGTTGCTCAACCACGCCATGAAAGACCTCGACGCGACTTACATCCATACCGCCGCCGAGGGCCTGAAACGCCAGGCACTGGAGGCGTGGCACAACTACCTCGAACAGCACGGGCTGACCCCTTTGCTCGGTGAGACATTTGCAGGACACGAAAACATGAAACCTACCCCAAAGGCCACGGATATTAAGGCGTTCAGCGATTCTCAGTATCCATCCCAAGGGAGGAAGCAGAACGAAAAAGCGACCGCCCAGACCCCAATCGGAGGCAGCAATGAGTAAGGTCGCGATAGCAGCACCCCGCAGATTGCTGGCGGACTTCTCCCCAACCGTTTATCAGAGCGTTATGTCGGCAATCGTTCGCGTCCTGGCGACTGACAACATAGACAACAGTGCCAAGCAGAGCTGGCAAAAGCTGATCGACTCCGGCGGAAGGACGGGCGGCTCAAGGGCTTTGCTCTCTGCTCGCGACCAGTTTGATTACGACTGTTGCCTGCACGCACTCCTGCACCGGGAGTTGAGCAAGGCCCATTGGGATCTGCTGGTGGGCAAGTTCTCCACCAGCAAGGGCAACCGCGTCGGTGCGATATCCAGGACGGTCTATCGCATCAGCTCCCCAGCGCCAGCCCTGTTTGTTTACAAGGCCACCACCGTATGGTTCATCCCGAAGATGAAGGGCGTGCAGGGTAAGCGATCCAGCGACGTCGCAATTCTTCCTGCAGAGTTCTACGACATGAACACATGGGATGCGGAAGCCAGGCCAGCATCAACGCGAGGCCGCTGGAGGCTCGGGATTCACAAGTGCCTGGAGGCGATGCAGGAGGGCGCGGTAGTTCATGTAACGGAGATTCTGGACCGTGAACAGTTGTTGTGCGATGGAACTTGACAAAAGTGGGCAAATGGTTGAAATTGCCACCCATCATATGATCTCTGCGCGCTAACGGGATCGAACGAAAAGCCCGGCCATTGAGTCGGGTTTTTTGTGCGAGCTCGGGGTTGACACCTAAGGTGGTTATCGACGAAAGTCAACTTTTAAATAGTTGATAGGTCAAGGAATGAAAAAAGTTCTCGCGCTCGCCGGGCTTCTGTTATCAGCAACTGTATTCGCAAATGACAAGGTGGAAGTTCAAAACATTCAAGTAGTAAATATCCCGGGTGGAAGTAGCATCCAGGGTATTGCCCATAACAATACCAATGCCACCCTCAAAAATATTTTTGTGAATTTCAAACTCTACGATAAGCAAGGAAACGTAGTCGGCAATACGCTCGCTCACGGACAAGACATTGGCCCGGGCGAAAACTTCAAGTTCGCAGCGGATACGAATAAAAGCTTTGCTGAGGCACGCTTAAGCGGCGTAGACGTCTACTAGAAAAAACTTTGTGGATTATCAGACCCCAGTCAAGCGCTGGGGTTTCTCGTTTCGAGCCCCTTGCGTAGACTCGATGCAAGATCAGGCACCAGCTTGATCTCATGCAGGAGTGGAATATGAAACGTGACATTTTGATGGCAGCCCGTATTCTCGGTTTTTTAGTCCAGGAGTGCGTAGGGACAGGAGTGCCGCGCAATGATATTCGGCTCCGATATGTTGGTGACAAGGTGCAAGGGGTCCCAACTGAAGTCATCTGGGATCAAATTGATTACCATCTGGAGCTTCTGGAGTCTGCCGGCTTCGTCGCAAGACACCGCGCCGGGGAAGATTTCAGCGCGGATATCTTTTCCATGACTTGGGCTGGGCATGACTATCTGGATCAGCAAGATTTCTGAAGTTTTTAGAGCTTTTTCTGCGCTCCCGGCTGAGTGCGGGGTTTTTGTTTCCACCTGACTTGCCTCATTGGCTGCGATGTGCGCATGATCCAACCCCGCATTGATTAACCTCTGCAAAGGCGATACGGGATCAAACCCAGCTCTCAAAGCTGGGTTTTTTTGTTTCTGGAGTTCGCAATGAAAAAGCTCGTGATCGATGTAAGCTTGGCAGAAACTGATCAGTTGCTAAGGTCTGTTGCTGAGGCTATGGGCTCACTTGAACATCTTCCCGAGTTTCCGCTTCAGGTCTTCCGCGACCTTGTCTCCGATAGCCTTCTTGACCTTTCCATAGGTTTCGACAGCGCCGCACTTGCGGCAGGTGATCTTCGAGCTGTCGTTCAAATTGGTAGGCGCTTCGAGCTGGTCGCTTCCGCACTTACTGCACTTCAAGGTTACCTTCATCAGTTTTCGCTCCGTGAAACGTCTCATGTGGAAATAGGACGATAGCACGGAGCTACTTTTGTCGTTTAGCCACAGTCAGGGTTGCCCTTAGGGCAGAGCCTGGACGCGGTATATCCGGTTGTCACGCGTTACGAAAGAACACCAGCAGTCAGTGTGCCCTCGCTCCATCACACAGGGCAGTGCTGGCGGACTGATGGAGAGACATTACACCCATTCCAAGGCTCGCCATATCGGCGGGCCTTTTTTCGTTTCTGGAGCAGCAAACGCAGAGCCACCACTACGTGCAGGAGAGCCTGCGGCCGCTCATTGTTATTGATGGGGTCACCGACATCAGGCAGGCCGACATCAAATTAATACCTGAGTCTCAGCCTGCCGTTATTGATGAGCTTACTGCGCAGCTTTCTGATCCTGAGTTACAGGAGTGCCTTTTGCGGTCAATTCAGCTCCTGCCTTAAGTCGATCCAGGCCGAGGCGCCAGAGCTTCAAAGCTTCAGGGTCGTCCTCATAAATCTCAGGTGGTGCGCCTAAACGAACATCAAGAGCGCCCCTGAATCCCTCGTTTTGGCTCCCGGTAAGTTTTTGAATCGCCATGCCGGCGACCTCTAGCGCTGCCATTATTCCCGCTTCAAAAGGTGAAACTGGGTCGTTTTTGCGATCCATTTAAATGTCCTGTGTGGTTTGAATGGAATCGGAACGATAGCACAGAGCCATATTCCCGCCCTTCGCGGGTTTTTCTTTTAAATCCCCGAAAGGGCGAACCCGGATGCGCACTATGCCCGACAAGCCAGACACCTGGGCCAAGCTCTGGATGGCCTTATCGAATCCACTATGGCAGGGCGCGATCATGGCCATCATCGTTTCTCTACTGCGCATCCTTTACGACGCGAAAGAAACCAGCAAACGCCGGATCTTCTTTGAAGCGCTGATCTGCGGTGCTTTGAGCCTGGTGGCCTCAAGCCTGATCGAGTGGATGGCCTGGCCGCCCAGCCTTTCAGTTGCTGCCGGTGGAACCATCGGCTTTCTTGGCGTGACCGCCATACGCGAACTGGTGACACGGTTCATTGGCCGCAAGGTGGACATCACATGAAGGCTATCGCCGCTGCGATCATCATCGGCCTGGTTGGCCTGTTGCTCGTTGGTATCCAGCAGTACCGCGTCGTCGCCCTCAGTGGTGCCATGCAGCTGGAGACCAAGAGCAAGAACGACGCCATTGCTGCCAACAACGAGAGCCAGGCCACCATCACCACGCTACGGGCAGAAGCTAAGCGTAATGCCGACTATCAGGCTGACCTGAACAAACGGCTCAAGGCCAGTGAAGGCAAAGCCAAACAGGCGAGGAAAGAATTTGAAGACCTCAAGCGCAACAGCAAGCCGGTTCGTGATTGGGCTTCTCAGCCTTTGCCTGACGGCCTGCGCGGCAAAGCCGGTGGTGGTAACAAAAACGTCAGCGGTTCGAATCGAACCCCCTGAGCTGATTCCCTGCGAACGGATCAACGCCGATGAGGCGGATCTTCGTTCGAACGGCGACGTCTGGGAGTTGAAGGATCAGGCCATCAAGATGCTCGACACCTGCGCCGATCAGGTCGACGCACAGATCCTGCGTAGCCAGAGCAAGTAGCTCGTGGACCTATCCACGGCAGCCGCGCCCTGGCTCGCGATCTCGGCGTTTCGGGTCGAATGACCTATTTTGGTGCGCCCCGAGAGAGGGGGGACCCTGGGGGTATTCGGGGCATACGGGGCTGCGGACTCGCGGGAAAGCGTTAGCCACAGGGCTGGAAAGTTAGTTGACAGCGGTTGACAGGTTGACAGGAAGTTCTTGGGTTTTCAGCGACAGAGTTCGCGTGATCCAAGCAGTATTTTTTAGTGACGTCCCCCGGTTCTATTGGGTTGTAGGTGTTTTTGTGCCTGTTCAGATTCTTGAACAGCAGCCCCTGCACAAAGGCCAGAAGGCTTGTCAACTAAGCCGGGTTAGTTGACAAGGTTGACAAGCCACGACGATGGAGGCCGCATGGCTTTTGTAACTCGCAAGGAGTACTGCGAGCTGAAGGGGTGGTCCAGGCAGTACGTTGGCAAGCTGGTCAAGAGTCAACGACTGGTTCTGAATGCTGCCGGGCAGATTGATGTGGATGCCAGCGAGCAGCTTTTGGCCATGACCAGCGATCCGAGCAAGGTCGGCGTCGCCGCTCGACATGAGCGCAGTCGCCCGAAGCGAGTGGATCAGCCACCGCTGGAAATAGTCATCGCAGACTATATAGATGCCCCATCCGATCAGGCGCCCGACTTTCAAAGGTCACGCGCTCTTCGTGAGCACTACCTGTCGCTTCAGGAAAAAAACAACTTCCTTAAATCCCAAGGCACCTTGGTAGAGCGCAAATCGGTCGAAGACGCGGCCTATAACGCCGGTCGCTTACTGCGTGATCTTTTGCTTGGAATAGCTCCACAGCTAGCGCCTGAACTGGCCTCAATGTCCGACCCATGGAAAATCGAGAAGCGTCTGACGGCGGCTTTCCGACAAACACTGGACGATGCTGAGCGGCTGTCTGAAGCAGATCTGCAACACGCCATTACCCCGAGCTAAACCTATGCCCTTAGAAATGTCGAACGGTGCGGCGGTGTACCGTGAAGCTTATTTCCGTGGGCAGCGACCAGAGCCAGATGTCTGGATTGATCAGTGGGCTGACGAGTACATGCGCATCCCGCGTGACACGGGAGCTGCCGAACCTGGTCAATACCACACTTCGCGTACCCCTTATGCGCGTGAGCCGATGCGCTGTCTTTCACCAGCCCACCCGTGCAAGCGCGTGGTGACCATGGTGGCTTCGCAGTTGATGAAAACGCAGATCGCCTTGAACTGGATCGGCGGCCTGATCCACATGGCTCCGTCCAACATCCTCACGCTGTTGCCCAGTCTGGGGTTGGCCAAGCGGGTATCGTCTCGGATTGGTAAAACCATCAAGGCCACGCCGGTTTTGCGTGAGCGCGTGGCGGCTAACCGGTCGCGAGATGCGCGCAACACGATGGATACGAAGGAGTTCGAGGGAGGCTCGCTGTACATCACCACTGCTGGCTCCGCGGCCAACCTGGCGGAGCTTTCCGCACGCTACATCTATGGCGACGAGGTTGATCGTTGGAGCGTGGACGTGGGCGAAGAGGGCGACCCGATTGAACTGGCCGAGACTCGCGGTAGTACTTTCGGCCGTAACGCCAAATTTTATTTTTCCAGTTCTCCGACGATCAGGGGGGAGTCACGGATCGCTGATTTGTTTGAGGTCAGCGATCAGCGTTACTACTACGTGCCGTGCCCAACTTGTGAACACATGCAGGTGCTCGAATGGGAGCGTTTGCATTACTCGGCGGATTATCAGGTTGTGCATTACCAATGTGCCGGCCCCGACTGCGACGTACTGATTGAGGAGCGCTATAAGGGCGAGATGCTGGCTAAAGGGGAGTGGCGAGCACACTCTCAAGGCGATGGCGAAACCATTGGTTTTAACTTGAATGCGTTGTACTCGCCGCCAGGCTGGACGGGGTGGGCCTCGTTGGCCAAGCAATTCGAGAAGGCAAAAAAGGCTCAGGCCAAAGGCGACTTGGAACCCATGCAGGTTTTTTATAATACCCGTCTGGCCAAAGTCTGGGATAGCGCTCAGGAGCAAACCAAGGCTGATGTGCTGAGGGAAAGGGCGCGACTGGAAAGCTACGGGCTTGGCTCAATGCCCGACGGCGTGTTGATGCTGACCGCTTCTGTTGACACCCAAGGCAATCGCCTGGAACTGATGGTGATGGGTTGGGGTGTAGGCATGGAACGCTGGGTTGTCGACTTTCAAGTGATCTCCGGCGACCCCGCAGATGAGCGCACCTGGGCAGCGCTGGATGAGTTACTCAAGGCCCGTTACCTACACCCTGTTGGTGTCGAGTTGATGATCATGGCTACTGCGGTCGACTCCGGTGGTAACCATACGGATGAGGTCTATCAGTTCTGTCGTATGCGCCGCTGGCGCAACGTGTTCGCCATCAAGGGGGCGAGCAAGCGTGGCCGACCGGTGATCGCGCAGCGACCGTCGATGGTCGACGTGACATGGAAGGGCCTAACGGAACGGCATGGCGCCGAGCTATGGATTGTTGGTACCGACACGGCTAAGGACTGGATCTACAACCGCTATGCATTCGACACTGGGCCAGGAGCGTTGCACTTTGCCAATGACCTGCCGGATGACTTTTTCGCCCAGTGTGTGGCCGAGCGCAAACTCACCCGTTACGTCAGGGGACATAAACGTATCGAATGGACCAAGGGCAAGTCCGAGCGCAACGAAGCGCTCGATCTGTTGGTGTACAACCTGGCCATGGCCCATTACCTCGGTATCAATCGCTATCAAGATCACGATTGGGCGCGAATTCGGCAGGTGATTCACCAGTCGGCTTCTGTTGAAAGTGGCCAACCCGTTCAGAGCGAACGGCTCAGCCGCCCAGTCGTAACACCGGAAGCACCACAGACGCCGAAACCAGCTGTGAAATCACGTCCGATAACCGCCCCCCCACAACGCCGTGCTTCCACCAGCGGCTATCTGAAGAGACGTTGATATGGCTTACACCCAGAAGCACCTTGATGCCGTCGAGGCAGCGATAGGGCGTGGCGAAAAGATCGTGCGTTACGCAGATCGGACGGTCGAGTACCGCTCGGTTGATGAACTGATCCAGGCTCGCGATCTGATTCGCACCAGCCTGACCAATGCTGCCGGTCCGCGCTCCCGCGTTGTCCGTCTTTACCATGGGGGCAAGGGCCTGTGAGTACTCGTTACCCCACGCTGACGCGCTCCGGCTTTGTCCTGCCCGAGCGCATGAAGGCCAGTTACGAAGGCGCTGCCGACGGTCGCCGATCTGCAACGTGGGACGCACCTGATACAGGCGTCAACAGCCTGATCATGCCTGCGCTGCGCAATTTGCGGTCTCGCTCCAGAGCGGCGGTGCGCAACGATCCGTATGCGGCCAATGCCATTGATCGCCGGGTGAGCAACCTGATCGGCACCGGCATTACCCCTCAGCCCAGGATCGCGGACAAGGAATTGCGCCGTATCTTTCAGGAGACGTGGGAGGACTGGGTGGATGAGTCCGATGCCGATCAGCTGACCGACTTCTACGGCCAGCAAGCCTTGATCGCCCGGACGGTCGAGCAGTCGGGCGAGTGCTTCGTCCGGTTACGACCCCGGCGGATGGATGACGGCTTGGCGGTACCCTTGCAGTTGCAATGCCTGGCACCCGAGTTCGTTCCGCATGACAAATTTGAGGTGACCAGCACCGGCAACATCATCCGCGCCGGGATCGAGTTCAACGGGTTCGGCAAGCGGGTGGCGTACTGGTGTTATCGCTCACATCCCAGTGACATGACGTCGATCAACGCCGGTTACAACATGCTTGTGCGCATCCCGGCCAGCCAGATGCTGCATATCTTTGAGCCGGTGGAGCCAGGCCAGCTTCGTGGTGTGCCTCGACTGGCACCGGTGCTGAAACGCCTGCGCAGTCTGGACAACTACGACGATGCTGTCCTGTTCCGTCAGGAGGTGGCCAACCTGTTCGCGGGATTCATTCGCAAGCCTGCTACTGACGGTCCGCCCATGCTCGACCCGTTGACGGGTGCGCCCATCAAGGTCGGGGGCGATGGCTTCACGCCGATGGTTGCGCTGGAGCCTGGCACGATGCAGGAGCTGCTGCCGGGGGAGGAGGTCGAGTTCTCGACACCGCCTGATGGCGGCAACAACTACCCCGATTTCATGCGTCAGCAACTGATGGCGGCAGCGGCCGGTGCGGGTTTGCCCTATGAACTGATGACAGGGGACATGCGCGGCGTCAACGACCGCACCATTCGTGTGGTGCTCAACGAGTTTCGTCGGCGTCTGGAGCAGCTGCAGTTCAGCGTTTATGTCCACCAACTGTGCCGTCCCGTCCGAGCGGCATGGATGGACATGGCGGTGTTGTCGGGTGCTTTGCAACTGGACGACTACGCGGCACGTCGCCGTGAATACCTGCGCACGCGCTGGGTACCGCAAGGCTGGTCCTACATCCACCCGGTGCAGGACGTGCAATCAAGAACGATGGAAATCAACGCGGGCCTCGCCTCGCGCAGTGAGATGTGCCTGCGCACCGGCACCGATGCCGAGATCGTGGACGAAGAAAACGCCGCTGACGCGGCTCGCGCCCGTGGACTGGGCCTCAACTACAGCACCTTGTCGGCGTTCGATGAGGACCCCGACGAGAAGGAGAACCCATGAAACCGCTGTTGCCGTTTCGCATTTTCAACAAGGCCCCGGTTGCCTTGGCAGTCGAAGATCAGAACTGGTACCGCATCAAGGCTGAAACCCAGGCCGAGCAGACCACCATCGAGATCTACATCTACGGTGAGATCGGCGGCTGGGGCATTACGGCCAATCAGTTCATTCAGGACCTGAAAGCCATTGATGACGGCGTGTCGCCAATTGTGGCGGCGTTCAACACCATCGGTGGCGATCTGTTCGACGGGCTGGCAATTCACAACGCGTTGAACCGGCTGGGTGAGCGCTGCACGGCGCGGATTGATGCGCTGGCGGCCAGTGCCGGGAGCGTTGCGGCCTGCGGCGCACACCGCATGGTCATGGCCTCCAACGCCATGTTGATGATCCACAACCCGTGGACCTACACAGCCGGTGATGCCGAGGATCTGCGCAAGGTCGCCGATGTGCTGGACCAGACGCTTGAAGCCATCATCGCGGCCTACAAGGCCAAGTCGCCGGACATCGACGAGGTCGAGCTGCGGCGCATGGTCAACGCTGAAACCTGGCTCACCGCGCCGGAAGCACTGGCACTGGGCCTGGCCGACGAGATCGGGGCGGGAGTCGAGGTCAAAGCCTGTCTGGGGCAGGGCGCTGTCATACAACGGTTCCGCCAGACTCCAAAGGCATTGCTCGATCAGCTCAATGCCGTTGAGCCCGAGCCCGAAGAGATTGTTCCGCCAGATGATCCTGTACCGGCAGACTCGGCGGCGTTGGCGCTGATGATCACAAAAGCCTGTGGCGCGGCGGGCATCAACAACCTGATCGAGCCTTTGATTGCGTCCACAAAGCTCGCCGATCAGGCCACGGTGCAGGCGGCGATTACCCAGGCCAAGGGCGTGCGCGACCTTTGCGTTGCGGCCCGCTTGCCTGAGCTGACTGCCGAATTCGTCAGCGCAGGTCTGGACAAGCAGGCCGTGCAGGCGCGTCTGTTTGAGAAGCTGGTCAGCAGTGGCAAGGGCTTTGAAATCGATAACAGCCTGCCGCTGCAGGACGATCCACCGGCCAAGGTCCAGGCCAAACAACCCGATCACCACGACATCTACGCGGCCCGCAGGGCGGCGCAGGGTGGCAAGAAAACGACCTCAACAGGAGCACGTCCATGACCATCAAAATGGAGCCTATCCATGCCGGTGAATTCCTTCTCTCCGAAGGTGCCGGAAACATCTCGCGAGAGTCGATCAACGTGGCAGCCAGTGAGGCCCTGAATGCGGGCCAGTTGCTGGGTCTGGTTGCAGCCTCCGGAGAGTTCGCGCCCTATGATCCGACCGCCGAAGACGGCAGCGAGATCGCCGCGGCGATTCTTTTCGCACCGCTTCCTGAGTCCGACATCGTTCGCCGTGGTCGCGCCGTCGTGCGACTGGCCGAGGTCGCAGAGACGCTGCTGACCGGTCTGGATCTGGACGCCGAAAAGGCGCTGGCCAAGCAGTTCATCTTCCTTCGCTGATCAATCTATCGGCCACAAACCTGATTCATTTTCGTTTATCCGACCCCGCCATTTGCGGGGTTTCGTTTTTCTGGAGAATACCCTCATGGCCGATATCGCCATTTTCGACGACGAAGCATTCAGCGTCTCCACACTCACCGCTGCCATCAACGAACAACCGTACCTGCCCGGTCGCATCAGTGGCCTCGGTCTGTTTCAGGAAGAGGGCATCGCGACCCTGACGGTGCAGATCGAAAAGGACGGCGACACCCTGGCGCTGGTCCCGGCTGGTGAGCGTGGTAGCTCCGGTCTTGTGGTCACCGGTACCAAGCGTCAGATGATCCCGTTCAACACCGTCCACCTGCCGGAGCGCTTCACTATCCGGGCGGATGAGATTCAAGGCATTCGCGCATTCGGTTCCCGTACTGAACTGCAGGCTGTTCAGGACGTGATCAACACCCGGCTGGCCCGTGCACGCCGCCAGCTCGACGCCACGCACGAGTTCCAGCGCATGGGCGCGCTCAATGGCCAAGTGCTGGATGCAGACGGCAAAACCGTGCTACTGGACATCTACGCGGCGTTTGGCGTGAAGCGTCAGAGCCTGTCCATGGGCCTCAACGACGCGAAAACTTCACTACGGGTGATGGCAGGCGAGGCGTTGGACATGCAGGAGGATGCGCTGGGCAGCGTAACCACTAGCGGCTCGCGGGCGTTCTGCGGGAAAAACTTCTGGAACAAGCTGATCGTTCATGATTCGGTCGAAAAGACTTACCTTAACTCGGCGCAGGCGTCGGAGCTGCGTGGTGATGCCCGCGAAAGTTTCGAGTTCGGTGGCATCGTGTGGGAGCGCTACCGTGGCAAGGTCGCCGGTATCGCTTTCGTGAATGACGACGAGGCGCTGCTGGTGCCCGAGGGTGTGCCGGACCTGTACATCTCGGCCTTTGCTCCAGCGGACTACATGGAAACGGTCAACACTCAGGGCATCCCGTACTACAGCAAGCTGGAGACGCTGCCGTTCGGCAAAGGCGTTGCCGGTGAAGCGCAGTCCAACCCGCTGCACCTTTGCACCCGACCTCGGGCGCAGATCCGCCTGACGTTGTAGTCATGGGATTCCGCGAACTGATCGAAACCCTTGATGACGCTGTGTTCGATGTGCTGAGCGACACGGCGTTCATTGATGGGCGCGAGGTTGCAGGCATGTTCTCGGCACCCTGGCTGCAGCCCAAGCTGGGTCGTATCAATACCGGGCTGCGTGAGCCGCACCTAGTCATTCGGGTAGCCGATGCTCAGGGCGTTGTTGAGCGTCAGCAGGTACGCATCGATCTGCCGGTGCAGGACGGTGGAGGCACGTACACGCTGATCCGTCAGGAGCCGGGTGGCGATGCGCTGGTCACGTTGATTCTGAGGATTAACCCATGAGTGGTGGCAGCTCCTTTCGACAGTCAGCCTCGCAGGGTGTGATCACTCTGCAACCTTCGTCCAGTGATCTTGAGGGCTTCAAAGACTTCGCGGCGCTCGTGCCCAAAGCAGCTGCTGCCGCGCAACGTCGTGCGATCAACAAGACACTGCGCTGGCTGCGTACCCACATTGCTAGGGCGGTGGGGCAAAAGGAACGCATTGCCATTGGTGTCGTACGCAAGCGCTTGCGTACGTACCCGGTCACCGGAAGTGCGATGCGTGGCAAGCTCTGGTTCGGTCTCAATGCCCTTGATGCTGCCAGTATCGGAAGAGCCCGGCAAACCCGTAGCGGTGCAACCGTTGCCGGTCGGCATTATCAGGGTGCTTTCTTCAAGAAGGTCTATGGCGACAGGCCTCATATCTGGATTCGTGCTGCGAGCAAGCATTACGACGAGGAGAACTACGGTATGGACACCTCATATCGCTCTGGCTGGATTTCCGAAAATGGCGGGCGCTTTCCACTTGCCAAAATCAAGGTGTCCATCGAGGACGCCCATTCTCCTTTCGAAGAGTGGGTGAAACGGGCTGATGAGCGCCTGCTGGAGATCCTCAAGCAGGAATTCAACTACGAACTTCAGAAGTACCTGAAAGGAACTGCCCGTGCCTGACCAAGCGTTCAATCTTGATTCGTTGTACGAGGCTATCGAACGACACATCAGCGCCGTGATTGCCGGGCTTGAGTACGTCGGCACCATGCCAGATATGCTTCAGCAAGTCGCCGTCCCGGCTGTGTTGATCGAACTGGTGGAGTTTGAGCCAGGCATTGATCAGGGCACAGGTGAAACAGCCCTGATCGCCCGGTTCGAAGCCCGAGTGATTGTGGGTTCAGAGCGTGAGCAATGCCAGCAGCAGGCAGCTTTCGCGGCCTCGCAGCTGGCTGTGCTGCTGAGGTTGCAAACCTGGGGGCTTGAGGTCGAACCCGCCGAGTTCGTGAGAGCCGCTCAGGACTGGTCGCGTCCGGAACTGGACGGTTATGCGGTCTGGGTGGTCGAGTGGACCCAAGGCATCTACCTCGGCGAGGAGGAATGGCCGTGGCCCAATGAGCCGCCTGGCACGCTGGTGTTTGCCTTCAGTCCGGACACCGGGCGTAACAACGAAAACCAGTACCAATCTCCTGAGGACATGTGATGAGTTATGCCTCAGCTGAACATGACCGCATGCTGGCCGGTGTTGTGAAGAATTGCTATGTCGTTGCACTGGACCTGGCCGCATCACCTCCGGTGTGTCGTGTTTCGGATGGTGATTGGGTCAGCGCATGGGTTCGCTGGCACAGCGTTGCGGCCGGCAAGGCGCGACACTGGCGGGCACCGACCCTTGGTGAGCAGGGCACCTTGCTCAGTGCCAGCGGTGACGTGTCGCAGGGCACGTTCATTCCGGGGCTGTATGGCAATGCCGGTGCTCAGCCTGATAACCGTGACCATGTCGAAGTCTGGCGCTTTGACGACGGAGGGTCGCTGATCTACGACTGGCAGGCCAAGACGTACACGATTGATCTGCCTAGCGGAACGATGACGATCAAGGTCGGGGCCAGCTCGGCAGTCGTCACCGACAGTGCGATCACCGCAAAAGCTGCCACGATCACCTTGGATGGCAATGTCACGATCAGCGGAACGCTCGCCGTAGTCGGTGATATCCATGGCGGCGGGCAGATTATCGACACAGGTGGCAACACCCCGAACCACAAGCACTGACCCGGCCCGCCATGCGGGCTTTTTAATGTCTGGAGATAACCCATGGCGACCGTAAAAATTGATAAGACTTCTGTTGATCAACCGACAGCACCAACAGGCCAAGTCACACCCACGGAGGAATCAGTCACGGACGCCGTGCCTCCTCCAGCGCTCGCTGTAGCGGTGCGGACGTATCGAGACACGCTGTTCACCTCGCGCACGCTGATTCTGCCGGATGACCGCACCCTGGCTGTCGCCAAGGGCATTGCCACGGCGCAGGCAGATGACACCGTCGCGCTGGAGTATCTGCGTGCACACCCGGACCTTGAACCGCTGGAGTAATTCATGATCGGAATGGATCGCCGTACCGGCCAGCCCGTCTCTGGCCTGGCGCACCTGCGGCAGTCCATCGAAGACATTCTTGGCACTCCCGTCGGCAGCCGCCGAATGCGCCCGGAGTACGGCAGCAAGATCCGGCGCTTTGTCGACCTGCCTGTGAACGATGGCTGGAAAAGCGCGGTGCAGGCCGAGGTGGCCAGATCGCTCGGACGTTGGGAACCTCGCCTGAGACTTGAGCGTGTCAGGGTGATTGCGGTCCTGAACGGCCAGGTCACCTTGGAGGTGCAGGGGACGTATCTGGGTGACAATGCGGTGTTGGAGGTGACGGCATGAGCTTGATTGAACTGTCGGCGCTGCCCGCGCCGCAAGTCCTTGAGGACCTGGACTTTGAAGAAGAGTATCAGGGTGAGCTAGCCGCCTTTCGCGAATACATGGGTGACAACTGGAGCGCCTTGCTGGAAAGCGACCCGGTCACCAAGTTGCTCGAACTGGGGGCTTACAGGCGGCTTCAGAACCGGGCGCGTGTCAACGACGCGGCAAAGTCATTGATGCTGGCATACGCCCAGAAAGCCGATCTTGATCAGTTGGCAGCCAACGTCAACCTCAAACGTCTGGAGATCCAGGCGGCAGACCCTGTTGCAGTGCCGCCGACCGCAGCTGTCATGGAAGAGGACGATGCGCTTCGGGAGCGCGTCCAGCTTGCGTACGAGGGGCTGACCACTGCTGGCCCGCGAAACAGCTACATCCTTCACGCACGCAATGCTTCCGGTCTGGTGGCCGATGCTACCGCCGAAAGTCCTTCTCCAGCCGTGGTGGTCGTCACGGTACTCGGGCTGGAAGGCAGTGGTGTAGCTGGAGCGGATCTGCTGGAGACGGTTCGGCTCAATCTCAGTGACGAGGATGTGCGTCCCCTGGGGGATCGTCTGATTGTTCAGAGCGCTGAGATTTTGTCTTACCGCATCAATGCTGTCGTCCACATGGTGGGAAGCGGGCCTGAAACTGAGGCGACTCTGGCTGAATGCAAGAACCGGCTGGGGTCCTGGGTCAATCCCAGGAGACGCTTGGGCCTTGAGGTGGCTCGATCCGGCATTGACGCGCAGCTGCACATCAGCGGCGTCGGTCGGGTTGATCTTCAGGGTTGGACGGACATCCGCCCGACCAAGGCGCAGGCCGCCTGGTGCGAAGCGTTCACCGTGACGCGGGGTAGTTGAGATGACCAGCTTGCTCCCCCTCAACAGTTCCCCGCTTGAGCGCGCCATTGAGGTTGCCACGGATGAAGTCACGAAGATTCCCTTGCGCACTCTGTACAACCCAAAGACCTGTCCCGCGCACTTGCTCTACCACCTTGCGTGGGCCTGGTCTGTGGACCGTTGGGATGATGGATGGTCTGAGCCGGTAAAGCGTGCAGCCATTGCCGCGTCGTTCTTCATCCATGAACGCAAAGGGACGATTGGCGCGATACGCCGAGTGGTTGAACCGCTTGGCTACCTCATCGATGTCCTGGAATGGTGGCAGACCGTACCTGAGGGAATTCCCGGTACTTTTGCGCTCAAGGTGGGTGTGCTGGACACCGGCATCACCGAGGCGATGTATCAGGAACTGACAGCCCTGATCGATGACGCCAAGCCTGTCAGCCGTCACATGCTGGAACTGGCCATCAGCCTTGAAACGACCGGCCGTTTCTACCTCGCCGCTTCGGTCTCTGAAGGCGACGAAATCGATGTTTACCCACCTGTACCGCGAGACATTGAAGTCACGGGGCATATGGGCCTGGGTGGGCGTGAAACCACTATCGATACTCTGGATGTCTTCGCATGATCGATCAGACTTCGCAATTCTTTGCCACCCTGACCAATGTCGGTGCGGCCAAGCAGGCCAATGCCGATGCCCTCGGCGTGCCTTGGAAAATAGCTCAAATGGGTGTGGGTGATGCCAATGGCACCGATCCGGTGCCCGATGCTTCACAGAAAAAACTGATCAACGAGCGCCGCCGTGCCCCGCTCAATCAGCTCAAGGTTGATCCAGCCAACAACGCGATCATCATCGCCGAGCAGGTTATCCCCGCAGAGGTCGGTGGTTTCTGGATTCGTGAAATTGGCTTGTACGACACGGACGGGGATCTGGTGGCGGTTGCGAACTGCGCGCCGTCCTTCAAGCCTTTGCTGGCACAGGGATCTGGGCGTACACAGATCGTGCGCATTAACCTGCTGGTCAGCAATACCAGCAACGTCGAGCTGCGCATTGACCCAACGGTTGTGCTGGCCACACGTTCCTTTGTGGACCTGCGGATTCAGGAAGAGCTTTCCAGGCTCGACAATAAACAATCGGTTCGTGCTGCCACGACCGGCCCGGTGGTCCTTGCTGGCATCCAGTCGGTCGACGGCGTTGCGCTTGTCGCAGGCGACCGGGTACTGGTGAAAAATCAGGCCAGCGGCAAAGACAATGGTTTGTACTCAGTCGTCGCGGGTGGTGCTTGGTTACGCGTTGTTGACGCGGATGTGAGCGTGGAGGTGACACCTAACCTGATGGTCAGCGTCGAGCAGGGTGACGCGTTGTTCGACACGCTTTGGCAGTTGACGACAAACGCGCCAATTACCTTGGGTACGACTGCGCTGGCGTTCGAGCAAGTGGCAGGTCCGACTGGCGTTCTGCCCGGAACTTACCACCGGGTCACGGTAGACCGGCGCGGCCTGGTGATGGCCGGTTTCAACCCGACCACCCTGGGCGGTTACGGGATCGCTGATGCTTACAGCAAAACGGAAATTGATGCGCGGGTGGCGGCGTTGCAGCCCAAGCTCGGGTTTGTTCCTGTGCAGCAGGGCACTGGCGCGGGCCAGCTGAACAATCAGGTCAGGCTCGGCTGGTCGGGTAGCGGGCTTAAGGCGGCGGTCGACAATACTGATTTAGGCAACCTCTGGTATTCGGGCAACTTTGATCCGGCCACCAAGGCCAACGTGGGCAGCACGTTGTTTGCTTACGGCATTACCGATGCCTACACCAAGGCTGAGGTTGACCAGCGAGTGTCCGAGCGGGCTTTAAGGGCAGAGGTCTATGCCAAAGCCGACGTTTACACCAAGGCTGAAACCGATGCACGGGATTCGCAACGACCGCTGGCGGACAGCATCACGAACATCGGGCTTGCGGCCAACGACCCTACGTCGCCCTATATGCGCCGCGCCAGTGACAACACGACGTATTTTCTTCAGACCAAGCTTGGCTTTGTTCCTGTCCAGCAAGGCACGGGTGCAGGCCAGTTAAACAACCTTATTAAAATCGGGTATACGTCGGCAGGCGTAGTCAAGTTGGCGGTCGATAACACGGACTTCGGGAATCTCTGGTATTCCGGCAACTTTGATCCGTCCAAAAAAGCCAACGTCGGCAGCACGTTGTTTGCTTACGGCATTACCGATGCCTACACCAAGAATGAAACAGACGCTCGTGACATGGAGCGGCCTTTAAAAACTGAGGTTTATGCCAAGGCCGATGTTTACACAAAGGCCGAAACTGATACACGCGTCGCGACACGACCTGTCGCTGACTCAATCACGCATGTGGGCTTTGCCGGAGATAACGCAGCCGCGCCCTACATGCGGCGCGCTGCCGACAGTGCGGTTTACTATCTGGTCAGCGACCTGAACCTCGGGGCCAAGGTTGCGGGGCAGGGGCTTACCGGCATTGGGCAATACGCATTTGCGCGAGTCATTACCGCCTACGGAAATTCAATTAACCAGGGCACTTCAGTCCCCGGCTCTAACCTTATTTTCAGTTCCACGGCTGTGGGTGATGGCACAAGTAGTAACTCCGGCGCTATCGCAATAGGTGTTTGGCGCGCCCACGGTGCTTTCAACAACACAGAGCGCACGCTCTTTCAACGAATCCAGTAGGTTCAACCATGTCCACAATATTAAGTGCCCGCAATCCATACTGGTCTTCTCAGGCCCGCACTACCATCGAATTGATGGTGGTTTTCGAGGGGCTGGTGGAAACACATGGGGAGTTACCGTTCACGGCGTCTCCCCACGATCCAGAGCCCCACGGTGTAGAACTTTACGAACGAGCCCTGGCGGGCGAGTTTGGTACGGTTCAAGACACGCCGATTGAGCTGGTGCGTGTGCAGGTCATGTGCGCTCGTGGTGATCGCTCTGCTGCGGCCACGGCCCGTATTGACGAGCTGATGACCGATTACCAGACAGTGCAGGATGCCGTAGCGTTAAAAATGGCCACCGACGAGCAACTCAAGGCGCTGCCTGCCGTTGAGGCCGAACTCAATGCGCAGCGTGTGTACCGCGTAAAGCTCGCCCAACTCGACACATTGCCAGGCTATCCGCTGGACTTTGAATGGCCGACGCCGCCTGCGAATCCGTTCGTGTACGAGCCGCCTGAGCCCGAAGGCTCTGCGCAGGATGCCCCTGACGACGAAGCGCCCAAGACCTGACGCCCTGCACTGACGGGGCGTTTTCTTTCCTGCTGTTCGCATTCCACCACCAACCCCGCTAATCGGGGTTTTTTCGTTTCTGGAGATCGTCTTATGAGTTTCTTCCACGGCGTGACGATGACGGCCGTCGACACGGGCGCACGTACCATTTCATTGCCCACGTCCTCGATCATCGGTCTGGTCGATACGTTTACCGAGGCTCCGGCCAACAGCGCCAAGGCCAATGACCTGGTGCTGATCACCTCCGAGCGTGAAGCCATTGCCGCCTTCGGCCCTGACTCGGCGATCACCAAAGCCTGTCAGGCGATCTACGTGCGGGCAAAGGCTGTGATCGTCGCCTGCGGCGTTGCCAAACTGGACGATGCAGCCCTGCAAACCTCCGCCATCATCGGCGGCGTGAAAGCAGATGGCACCCGTACCGGGCTCCAGGCACTGCTCGATGGCAAGAGCCGCTTCAATGCCCAGGCGCGATTGCTGATTGCGCCCAAGCACAGCTCGATTCTGGCGGTCGGTAAAGCGTTGACTGCACTGGCAGACAAGTTGCGGGCGCTACCGATCATTGATGGTCCCAACACCACTGACGAAGCGGTCATGGCGTACGCCAAGAACTTCGGTGGCAAACGTTCTTTCATGGTCGACCCCGGTGTCCAGTACTGGGATACCACCGCCAATGGGACGGTCGATGCACCTGGCTCTGCCTGGGTGGCGGGTCTTTTCGCCTGGACCGACGCGGAGTACGGCTTCTGGGCCTCGCCGTCGAACAAAGAGTTCGCAGGCATCACGGGCACCAAGCGGCCCATCGAGTTTCTCGACGGCGACGAATCCTGCCGGGCCAACCTGCTCAACAACGCCAATATCGCCACCATCATCCGCGATGACGGCTATCGCCTCTGGGGCAACCGCACCTTGAGCAGCGACCCCAAGTGGGCCTTCGTCACCCGGGTGCGCACCATGGACATCGTCATGGACGCGATTCTCTACGGGCACAAGTGGGCGGTGGACCGCTCGATCACTGCGACCTACATCAAGGACGTGACCGAAGGGCTGCAGGCGTTCATGCGCGACCTGAAAAATCAGGGCGCGATCATCAACTTTGAAGTGTTCGCAGACACCGAGCTGAACACGGCCAGCCAGCTGGAGCAGGGCAAGGTGTTCTGGAACATCCGATTCACCGACGTGCCACCTGCCGAAAACCCCAACTTCCGCGTTGAAGTCACCAATCAATGGCTGACCGAAGTGCTCGACTCTGCCGCTTAAGGAGCTGCAACGATGGCGATGATTCCCGAAACACTGAGCAACCTGAACCTGTTCGTGGACGGTGTCAGCTTCCAAGGCGATGTATCGAGCCTGACCCTGCCCAAGCTGACACTCAAGACTGAAGAACACCGTGCCGGTGGCATGGACTTGCCTGTCGAACTGGACATGGGCATGGAAAAGCAGGAAGCCAACTTCACCACCACGGGCGTGCGCCGTGAGTCCTTGAAGTTTTTCGGCCTGGCAGATGGCACTGCGTTCAACGGCGTATTCCGTGGAGCGTTCAAAGGCCTGAAAGGCAAGGTCACCCCGGTCGTGGTCACATTGCGTGGTCGGCTCAAAGAGGTCGACATGGGGGACTGGAAGCCCGGTGACAAGTCCGAGATCAAACATGCGGTCGCGCTCACCTACTACAAGTTGGAAGTGGACGGCCGTCTGATCTACGAGATTGATGCGCTGGGCATGAAACGGGTTATCGACGGTGTCGACCAGCTCGCGGCAGAACGTTCGGCCCTCGGCCTCTGATAGAAGGAAATTCCTGTGTCTCAAGCAATTACCAAACCGAGCTGGATGACTCTGACGGCCGACAGCGTTTCGGTGAAGCTGTCCAGGCCTGCCGAGGTCAACAGCGTTCAGGTGGACACCCTGACCCTGCGAGCCCCGACCGTGCGAGATGTGCGTGCTGCGCAAGCTGCGTCAAACGGTGATGCCGAACAGCGCGAGATCAACCTCTTCGCTTCGCTCGCCGAGGTGGGTGGCGGTGATCTGGAGCGGCTGCCGCTCAAGGACTACAACCGCCTGCAGGCGGGCTATTTTCGTCTGGTGCAAGACGACGAGCTTTGAGCCTGCACTTCAGAAGCTGGCGGCAAAGAGACTTGCAAAAGAGCTGGGCTTCTCGTCGGCGGAAATCATGTCCATGTCTTTCTCGGACATGATCTGGTGGCTCACGGACTGAGCCCATCCCAACATCTGAGGTGAGTGATGGCGAACAACCTGGCATTAGGGCTGGTGATTGGCGGCTCTGTCAGCTCCACCCTGGGTTCGGCCTTCAGTACCGTCGAAGGCCGTATCAAGAAGCTGGAGCAACAGGGTAGTCAGGCCAAGGTGTTGAGAAACACCATCGGCGAAACCATGCGTCTGCGTGATGAGTGGAAGAAAGCGCATGACAGCGGCGCGGCGTCGGCCTCTGGTTTGCTGCGCAAGCTTGAGAACAATCTCGACACGCTGCGTAAACAGGGTGTGCAGGTCGGTAAGCTCAGGCAGGAATATCAGTCCCTTGACCGTGTGGCCAGAAGCATGGACCTCAAGGTCAAGGGACACCAACAGATCGAGCAGGGCAAGGCCGGGCTCAAGTCGGGCATCGGCACCGCCGTCGCGGGTGTCGGTGCATTGGCCGTACCGACCAAGATCAGTGCCGACTATCAGGCGATCATCCGGGACATCGCGATCAAGGCCGGTGTGGCCAATAAGCCGCAGGAAGCGGAACTGACCACCTCGGTGATCAAGACTTCGCAAGACACGGGCATGGCGCGCAATGACGTGGCTGACCTGGTCAACAAGCTGGTCGGTGCAGGCATGAGCCTGGACAAGGCGCTGTCATACGCGCCGGTGGCTGCGAAGTTTGCGGTCGGGCAGGGGGCCAGCGGCACCGATACGGCCAACATGATTCAGGCGCTGCAGCAGAACGCCAAGATCACCGACCCTAAGATCATGGAGAAAGCCCTTGAAGCAGTCGCCATGCAGGGGCAGGCGGGTAGTTTCGAGGCCAGCGACATGGCCAAGTGGTTTCCGCAACTCCTCGCGGGCATGGGCAAGCTCGGTGTGACCGGCATGGATTCGGTGAGCCAGCTCGGCGCGATGCTACAGGTGCAGATGAAAACAGCCGGCGGCTCGGATGAAGCGGCCAACAACCTGAAAAACTGGATGGAGAAGATCGGCTCCACCGACGTGGTGAAGTCGTACAAGGACGTCGGTATCGATTATCAGGGCTCGCTGAACACGGGCATCCAAAAGGGCATGTCGACGCTTGAGTCCAGCTTTGCACTGGCTCAGCACTACATCGAAAAGACTGACCCTGAAAAAGCCAAAAAAATGAAGGAGGTCACGGCCAAGATCAGCAAGGAAGCTGATCCGAAAAAAGCGAAGGAAATGCTGGATTCGCTGGAGCAAGCACTGCGTACCGGCGATCTGTTCGCCGACATGCAGGTGAAGGCCGCGCTGACGGCTTACTCGCAGAACCGTGGCATGTACGAACAACTGAAAAAGGACGCTCAGAACGCTTCAGGGATTCTCGACAAGAACCTGGCCGAGCGTCGTGATACATCGTCGCAGATCTGGGCCGAGACGTTCCAGGCGGTCAACGACTCGATGCGCAGCATTGGTGACGCCATTCGTCCGGTCACTGACGCAGTCGCCAAAGGTATCACTGCAACAGCCAAGGAATTCACCACGCTTTCCGATAACGCCAAGCCTGTGGTCCTGGCCATCGCCTTACTCGGTGGCGGTTTGGTAGCCCTCAAGTCGGCTGCCGGTGCATTCAAAATCGGCAAGGGGTTGCTCAACCTCGGACGCGGTGCGTTAGGCGGCAACCCGAACAAGGTTCAGGAGGTCTTCGTCACGAACTCTGGCGATAGCGATGGCAAGCCCGAGGGCAAAGTCGGTGCGGTCAAAGGGCTGCTGGAGACTGGTCTCAAAGCCTTCAAGGGCAAGGATAAAGCCAAGGGCAAGGACAAAAGCAAGACTCAGGACGGTGACAAAGAAAAGCCTGATGGTGACGACGATGAGTCTGAGGAAGGCGGCAAGACAGGTTTTGATCCTGTCGAAACCGGCCTCAAGATCCTCGATATGTTCGGCGAAGGCAGTGGCGACGGCGATGGTGGCAAAGGCGGAGGCAGCAGCTCGGAGCCGCAGAAAGTCTTTGTGGTCAATGCCAATGCTTTTGGCGGTGGTTCAGATGCACCGGGTGATCAGCGTCGGTCTAGACGCGGCCGTCGCCGTGGCGGAGCGGGTGGTGCGGGTGGCCGTCGCGGCGGACCGCCTATGCCACCAAGACCCCCTGTTCCGCCTCCACCTCCACCCGTGCCTGCTGGTCGGTTGGCGCGGATGGCTGGAGCTGCCGGGAAGTTGGGCGGTCTTGCCAAGGTGGTTCCAGGTGCCAAGTTTCTGGACGCGGGCATGCTGGCTTTGGACACTTACCAGAATGCCGAAACTCAGGACGAGAAAGCCGAGGGCTACGGCGGCGCGGCCGGAGGACTGGCCGGCGCGCTGGCGGGCGGTGCGGCGGGTGCGGCCATCGGCTCCATCGTACCTGTTGTAGGCACGGCCATCGGCGGGCTGGTGGGTGCATTTCTCGGTGGCATGGGTGGGCAGGACGTCGGCGGCTTTCTGGGCAAAGCGCTGTTTGGCTCAGACGAAAAAGCTGAGGCTGTTGCTGACAAGTCGGATGATATCAAGCCGTCTGCTGCGCCTGGCGATGTGGTCAAAGCGATGGCGGCGGTTGGGCCACCCCAGGCGTTGCCTGCTGTCATCAAGGCCGCCGAGCAGAGTAAGGCTGTGCCCGCGAAGATTGATCAGCAATTTACCTTCTCACCGAACATGCCTGTCAGCGTACAGGGTGATGTGAAGGATCCGGCACAACTGGCACGAGAGATCGCGCCGTTTCTGCAGCGTCAATTTGAAGAGTTCAGTCGGCAGGCGTCAGCCCGTCAATTGTTTGATGACCCACATGTGGGGTGAGGAAAGGTCATGGCCTATGCAGAACAACTGCAGTCGTCGTTGAAGTACTTGGTTACCGCAGGGGAGGTAGGACGCCGTAGTCTGGATGACATGGTTGGCCCCTTGAATGGGGCCATCGGCGATATCACCGGGGCGGCTTCAGAGCTGGAGAACATCCCTTTCATCGGTCCGGCCATAGGCGCGAAGTTGCAGCGCACCATGCGTGGCATCAATGTCGCGCAGGCAAAGGTCGGTCAGGTGGTGGCGATGTACGGGCGTGCGACCAGCGCGGTTTCCCAGGTGCAAGAGCGTATTGGCACACTGAAAGAGCAAGCGTCCAAGGCAAGTGCGGCCATCAACCGGGTTGCCGGGAAGATCAGCCCGTCTCTGGGCAACATCGTGCCCACCGGCAGTTTTGCCTCGCAGGCCACACCGGCCCCGGAAGCGGTAAAGCCGTTTCCGCACTTGCTGATTATTCAGCCGCTCAAGCCCGAAGCGCAGCCTTACTACTTCAATCTGGACACCGCGGCGTTTGACGAACTGCGTCGGCAGACCGCGTTCCGCTGGGCCGGGCAAGAACGTCTGACACGCAGCATTGCGCAACAGGCGGTTGGGCTCGGTGACGACAAGCTGAGTTTGAAAGGGTCCATCTTTCCGGGCTTCAAAGGCGGGCTCAAGCAACTGAACACCCTGCGCAGCATGGGTCGTAATCTGCAACCGCTCAGCCTTACAACGGGCTATGGCGAGGTGCTGGGCAACTGGTGCCTGCTGAGTGTGGATGAAGAACAAAGCAACCTCCTGGCGGGGGGTATCCCTCGCAAGCAGGGCTTTTCATTGGAGTTTGTAAGCTATGGCGACGATCTGCAGAACGTCTAACGGGGATCTGCTCGACACTCTGTGTCAGCACTACTACGGGCACCTGAATGGCAGCGTCGAAGCGGTGCTGGATGCCAATCAGGGGTTGGCAGATGAGCCTCAGCCTTACCGGGCTGGCGTGCAGATCCTGCTGCCGGATCTGCTCACTCAGACCGAGGAAGTGATACAGCTCTGGGGTTAGCTGGCAACCGGTTCACATCCAACTTTTATCAACACTCGGCGGCGGATTCTTGTGAATTTGCCATGCCTGCTATGGCTATTAAGAAGGTCTCATGAAGCCTGCATTCCGAATCGTTGCGGATCGCACCGATATCACGGCCTTGATCAATGATCGTTTGTTGCTGCTCCGGACAAGTGACAAGCCAGGCATGGAGTCTGATGAGTTTGAGCTGCGCATCGACGACCGGGACGGCGCGGTCTCTTTACCTTCACGCGGTGCAGACATCGAGATTTACCTGGGTTACGAAGGGCAGCCACTGACGCGGCTGGGGCTTTACACCGTGGATGACATTGAGTTGTCCGGGCCTCCCGATACCTTGGTCATTCGCGGCAAGGCCAGCGATATGCGTGGCAGCGGTAGGACCACTCGTTCCGGTAGTTGGGAAGACGTCTCGCTGCAGCAAATCGTGAATGACGTCGCGACACGAAATAGCTGGAAGCCTGTGTGTAACGTCGCAACGAAGGTGCCCCGTGCTGATCAGCTTGACGAGTCGGACTACAACTTCATTACCCGGCTGGCCAAGAAGCACGACTGCACCGCCAAAGTCGCAGACGGCAAGTTGTTGGTGCTGCCCCGCCAAGGCGGCGAGAGCGCAAGTGGTAAGGCGTTAGGCGTTGTGATGATTCAACGGCATGACGTGGCGCGCTGGCAGTTTCGCCTGAGTGACAAGACTACTCAAAGAGCCGTGCAGACCAAGCATCAGGACAAAAAAACGGGAAAGCTGAAGGTGGTTGAGCTGACCAACGATCAGTCACCTGATGGCTTACCACCCGTTCACACCGACCGCCACATCTACCCGAACAAATCTGCTGCAGAGCAGGCAGCCAAGGCGCGCCTTGCCGCATTCAATCGCAGCACCGCAGGCGTGCGGCTGGAAATGGCCGGGCGCACCGATCTGTTCGCCGAGCGGATGGTCGACGCCCAGGGCTTCAAGGTCGGCCTGGATGGTGAGTACCTGGTCGACTCGGTCGAACAGGTATTCACCCAGTCCGGCTGGACCACCACGGTGGAGTGCAACGGCGGTAAATCCGGCAAGGCCAAAGCGAAGGGCAAGAAAAAGAAAGAGAAGAAACCGGTCAAAGTTGTACAGCTTTAACCGGCCAGATCAGCACCCACTTATCAGGAGAACCGCGCATGTCGATAACTACGCAGCAGTTGCTGCAGATACTTCCCAACGCCAGCTCCCGAGCTGGCGTTTTTGTTCCTGTCTTAAACGTTGCGATGAGCAAGTACGCGATCGTTACCAGATTGCGCATTGCCGCATTCATCGCCCAGATCGGCCATGAGTCTGGCCAATTGCGCTACGTCCGCGAACTGGGCAGCGATGACTATCTCGACAAGTACGACACTGGACGGCTGGCTGAACGCTTGGGCAACACGCCCGAGGATGATGATGACGGCCAGTTGTATAGGGGCAGGGGGCTGATTCAGGTCACCGGCAAAGCGAACTATGCGGAGTGTGGCGAAGCGCTGGGCTTGGATCTAATCAATCATCCGGAGCTGCTTGAGTTGCCTCAGCACGCCGCAATGTCGGCTGCGTGGTTCTGGCACCGCTCCAACCTCAACACGCTGGCGGACAAGGGGGATTACCTCACCATCACTAAGCGCATCAACGGCGGCACGAACGGCTTGGCTGATCGTCAGGCTCTTTATGAGCGTGCGTTGAAGGTTATCAAAGGCTGACCTCATCAACGCCACTAAGAGCGTAGGTCGCGCAAGTTTATTAAAAGAGAAAAGAGCGACCAGTCGTGATGCTTCAACATCACGCCTGGTCACCGTTCCCGCAGATTGCCCCTGCAAGTCCGGCCAAGGCTCTCGCTTCGTGCACAAAGCGGAGCGAGCCTAGCACCTGTTTATGCATACAGTAAAGGTCTTGCTTTCTATGTCCACACCCATCATCCCTTGGATGGGCGGCAAACGCCGCCTGGCCGACCGTCTTATCCCGCTGTTCCCACCCCACGAATGCTACGTCGAAGTATTCGCTGGCGGTGCGGCCCTTTACTTCATGCGCCCCCAGGCGGCTCCTGTTGAGGTCTTAAATGACATCAACGGAGACCTGGTGACACTGTATCGCGTCGTCCAAAATCACCTTGAAGAATTCGTTCGCCAGTTCAAATGGGCACTCAGCTCGCGCCAGGTATTTGAGTGGCAGAAGATGACACGCCCTGAAACCCTCACCGACATCCAGCGCGCTGCCCGGTTCTTCTACCTGCAGCACCATGCCTTCGCTGGTAAGGTGAGTGGTCAGACGTTTGGTACTGCCACGACCGGCCCTGCCATCAACCTGCTCCGGATTGAGGAAAACCTGTCTGCAGCTTGGCAACGTTTGTCGGGTACGTATGTGGAGAACCTGCCGTGGCAGGATTGCGCCGAGCGTTACGACCGGCCCCAAACCTTCCACTACTTGGACCCGCCTTACTGGCAGACGGCTGGATACGGGGTGGATTTTCCGTTTGAAAACTATGAGCGAATTGCCGACTTTATGCGACGCTGCAAGGGAAAGGTGATGGTTAGCATCAATGACCATCCTGACATACGACGCGTGTTTGAAGGCTTCCATTTTGAAACGGTCGACATTCGCTACAGCACGGCAAACCAGAGAAAGGGGAAGGCTGATGTCAGTGGTGAGTTGGTTATCATGAATTGGGAGCCTGTGGCGTTGGGCAGGTTGTTCTGATTTTTGTCCGTAGCCGGGCCTATAGTGACTGCACTTCCGGCAAAGGTTAATGTTAGAGTATGGTTTTGTAAGCAGGTCATGGATGAACATATGGACGAATTTTGCACGCCAGAGTCAAACAACAGTCCCACTTGGACCTTGCTTGATGTAATCATTTGGAAAGGGTGGCCCGAGCGATTGGGCGGTGGCACCGCTTATTCACGACGATTCAAAGATGCTTGGGTGGTTCATAATAAATCCTATATAAAGGCGGCAGCAGCTAAGTACTCACTCCCTATTGAGCTGTTGGCCGGAGTTTGTTGGATTGAGGTTGGCGGTGACCCCAATTTTGTGGACAGGCTTGGCTTTGAAATAAGGACTTTTGACCGCTTGGGTAACCGGCCACGCCTAATTACTAATCCCCCACTCAAAACCAGTTTTGGTTGGGTCAGCATCCAGCTTCGCACAGCAGCTGTTACTCTAGGGATGAATCCCGATGAAATGGATATCAGTCAACTTCGGAGCTTGGCTAACTGTATTGAAACTGATATCTATAATATTGATATTGCGGCAAAGCACCTGCGTATGCTTGCTGATTATGATCATTTTTCTTCCATCGGAATGGAGGAAGTGCGAATTATCGGCGCTCGGTATAATTGGGGTACAAGTCGGTCTTTGGATGAGCTTAAAAAGGATCTGAGTTACGGTAATTTCATCGTCAATTCTTGGTCTCACCTCAAACAGCTTACGATGTGATGAATATGAAACTTAAAAGCGTATTGCTGCGAATTTTTTTGTACGGTATTTATTTTTTCTGTCTGCTAATGTATGTGCTCTTTCAGGGCTCTGAATATGATTGGATGGATCCTAGTATGCTCGCGTCACCACCTGGTCTCACGCCATCACCTGATAATTTATCATTGCCGATTCACGATGAGTCTAATGACAGAGCGGTTTTTCGGGGCTTGGTCGTAACTATAGCTATCGTTGTGCAGATGGCTATTTGCTTTTCGCTATCTCGAAAAGAAGCAATAATTACTGTTATTCTATTTGGTGTCACTTTGCTATTATTCAGATAAGTCTGCAGCCCGCCCTGTCGTTGGGCGGGCTTCAGTTTCTAAAAAATGCCGCTGAGCTGAAAGTATTATTAATTAAGCAAAAGGCTTGTTTGCGGTCCTATCCCACCCGCCTGAGACGATACCGGCATTTCCTCCGTCAGCACGTCGCTGCTGAGCGTATTCGAATTTTATACGGCCATAGTTGAGCGTGATCATTTCCATTGGTAAGCCAGCATGTTCCGCGCCATTACCGCTAACAGTTGATATCAAGACTTCTTCAAGGACGATATCTAGATATTTGAACTTCTCGGTGCCTGCACGGTGTACGCGTATAGTTACTTTCTTGATATGCGAGCCTCGGCAGCAAAGCTCAAATAGTTTTGGTGTTGCTCTGTCTATATATTTACTTACTCTAAAGTCGCCCAGAGTCACGCCCCCTGCAGTCGCGCCCCCGCTAGATGAGGCAGTATTACTGATAGACTGAATTGCTTCGTAATGATAGGACAGCAGCTCTACCCAGCCTTTGTGGTCGTCATCAAGGGATTCGCCCTCTACACCTTCCACCTGCATAAATGCGTCAAAAGACATATCAGCTTCCTGCTTCAAAAAATTTGGGACCCTAGCCTAGCTTACGGAGCCCACCGATTGCCAGCATGGTCTCAGCCAGCGTCCGGAGAGTTTGCTGCAAATACACCGTTTCATTCGGGCGGTGCCGCTGTCGGGACGGATGAGATCCTGCCCTTGATTACGCACGTAGCCCACAGCCTTACCAACCTTGTACCACTCGAACTCGTCAACTGGCGTGCAGCGCACCCGTGCAATCTCGGCTGCACCGCTGGGCCGGTTGCGGGGTGGTCGACGCCCAGGGCCTCAAGGTCGGTCTCGCATTCATCGCCCAGATCGGCGATGAGTCTGGCCAGCTTCGCTATTTTCTCGAACTGGGCGGCAGCGCCTACTTGTCGAAGTACGATACCGGCAAGTTGGCGGAGCGCCTGGGTAACACGCCAGAGGCTGACGGCGACGGCCTGCTCTACCGTGGCCGCGGCCTTATCCAGATCACCGGCCGGGCCAACTACGAGGCGTGCGGCGAAGCGCTGGGCTTGGACCTGGTCAACCATCCGGAATTGCTCGAGCTGGCGCAGCACGCCGCGATGTCGGCGGCGTGGTTCTGGCACCGGGCAGCGCTGAATGCGTTGGCCGACAAGGGCGACTTCCTGACCACCACCAAGCGCATCAACGGCGGCTCCAATGGCCTGGCTGATCGGCAGGCGGTGTACGCCCGAGCGCTTGAGGTGCTGGTGTGAACACTGGAACCACGAAATCAATCCACTTTATGGCTGTTCTACTCTTTGTAGATTACGTCCTCGGGCTCTATTTTTAAATAACCTTTGAAGTCGAAGCCTTCACTGTCTTTTTTTAAGTAATGTTCTAGCGTTCGAACAGAGGTTGCTTCTGCATCAACTTTAAGTGCTCCTGTAAAAGGAGTTCCTATTTGTTTGGCGGCAGCTTGATATGCCGCAAGTACAAAGTGAGAGCAAAATGCACCACGTATGCGAGGTGAGTTCTCAAAAGCTTGAGCACCGTATTTCTCGCTGGCGGCCTTACCGCCGTTTTTGAAGCCTGAATTACGAACAACGCTTAGTACGCATTTTAGTTTCGAGTACGGAATTTTTTTGTCTGCACTCCACATCTGACCTATCTGAGCTGCCCAATCACCAAGATTTTTGTCTTTCGGAGAATAAACCTTATAAAGTCCCTGCTGAACTGGCCCCGACAAAGACGATTGCTGCTTTCCGCCTCGCATCTGAACGACCTCTGGATCCCCAGCACCATTCGGTTCTAGCTTGTCTGGATTATTCTGTGTTTTTGACCACATCACAGAATGCACCAGTGCTGGGTCTCCTTTGTTATTGCGTAGTGGAGACATGGATGGTAGTAGTTGGCCCGTTTTTATGATTTTGTGGGTTAAGCAGGTGTTGTCAGTTTGGTCAATTAGTATCAAAATATCGCCTGGCGAAAGATCTGATTTTTTAAGTTTTCCGTTAAATACGGCGGTAATACCTTGTACGGCATTTACCTCTTGTGCACTCGTATTAGGCGACTGAGATCGGACGTCGATGGGGGGCGGCGAGGTTGATGATGATGCTATCGCCGCATTAGCGTTGGTTGCACGATGAGGCTCTACCAAATGGCTTGGCATGGGAGTATTTGGGCTACCAACACGCATGATTACTAACTCCTAGGTTGAGTCTCCCTGTGTGGTTTTGCCCCTCGGATGGTTCCACAAATTCGCTTACAGGACGGGGTAACAGAAATGTGCCGACCACACCGCCGAACGCTGTGCTGCGACTGGGCAGACCTGCGGCACCGTTCTGGGCATCGACATCTATGATAGCCGTGCCCAACTGCACTCTTACTCACATAAGGCCATTGGTAGAGTGAGCTCAGACTGCACCTATTATCGTGCGTCTACCAGACGCAGCGCGCGGCGCTCAACCGGTTTGGGGGACACAGCCTCAGGCCAAAGCTGTCATAAAGCTGGCATTACTCAGCCAAAACGACCCTAAAAGGCACAAAAAAAGCACTTGCGATAAACGCTAAGTGCTTGATTTGTAACGCTTGTATGGTGGAGCCGGGGGGATTTGAACCCCCGTCCGCCAGTACTCCGCTGTCGGTACTACATGCGTAGCCGTGTCTATTAAGTTAACCCTCAGCGACCCGACGGGCAGGGTGCTTTGGGCGAGCTGTGTAATTTTTAGCCGATTCGTCCACAGCGTACTGCACGGCGATTCTGTTCTATATGACAATCATTTTGGGTTTACAGACATCCCCTGATGATTGCTGGAGCCGAAGCTACCAGAAGTGCGGCTAGGCTGCTTACGCAGCTAGTTGAGCACCGTAGTTTTCGTCATTGGCAACTATAGAAAGTTGCAACAGTGGATTTACGAGTTCTGTTACCAACTCGGCATGCACCTAAAGTTTCATCACCGGCGTCGAATCCAAATCGGCCCCGAGACTGCTTTCGCAGTCGCTGGGGCGCAGTGTACGCCAATTGGCGTGGCACGTCGACCCGTCTGCTGCAATCGTTCAGGCCAGCTAGGTGGCTGGCCTCATCGGGTGGAGTTACTTGACACCTCCGCTGCTCGAATCTGTGGTTTTCAGTGCGTTGACCACATTGGCGGTAATCTCGACGCATTGTTTCTCATCGCCTGCAGCTTGTGCCGCCTCGGCATTTTTTTGAGTGGTTTGAAGGCTTTTATTTTCTTCCTGGCTACGATTCGTGCCGGATGAAAGCTGAGCATCCTTGATGATCTGTATGTTGGTGCCACACAAACCATCGGCGGCAAAAACCGGCGAAGCCAACAGGGCGGCGCTGAGGAACAATCCAGTGAGGGCGGTACGCATCATGTGTCTCTCCTTATAACCTGTGGACTCGGTATGGCCGGTTTTGAGGCCGTCGCCCGAGGGTTTGAAAGCCCGTTCATTTTCAGGGCCTAAAGGATTGACTGTGCTGTAACGCAGGCGTTCTATTTTATTTTCAGACAGATGCGAAAAAGCCACATTGGGCGGTTAAGGCACCAAAGTGGGGCGATCTTCGCGTTGAGGTTGTGATTGTGCGGGGGGGGGGATGAGGGAGGATTAATTGAAGGTGCGCAGTGCCAAATGCCAATTAAAGGCATTTGGCACGGGCAGAAAGTTAGTCGTCCTTGCCCTTGGAGCGCACGGCACGCAGCAACTCACGGTCCGAGTCGCGTTCACGCTCGGTGTGGCGCTTGTCGTACTCCTTCTTGCCTTTACCCAGCGCGATTTCGCACTTGATCAAGTGCTCCTTCCAGTAAACGGAAAGGGCCACGCAGGCATAGCCTTTCTGCTGAACCGAGCTGGTGAGCTTTTCGAGCTCGCGCTTGTTCAGCAGCAGTTTTCGGGTGCGTGTCGGGTCAGCGATGACGTGCGTGCTGGCAGTCTTGAGAGGCGTGATGTGGCAACCCATCAGCCAGGCCTCGCCATCCTTGAGCAGCACGTAACTGTCGACCAGCTGTACCTTGGTGGCACGCAGGCTTTTTACTTCCCAGCCAGCCAGGACCAGACCGGCCTCGAACTTGTGTTCGATGAAGTAATCGTGACGCGCCTTTTTATTTTGCGCGATGGTCCCTGTAGGGTTTTTCTTGAGCTTAGCCATAGGGGGCGCATTATAGGGAGTTGCATCAATGTCGGCTATGGGAAAGCGCGTGCTTGAGCACAAAGGTTGAATCCCGGACAATGCGCGATCTTTTTTGGCTGGGCGTTTCGATAATGTCGACGGACAAGGTTTCAGTCCACGGTAGCTGGGCAAGCCGCTGGGTGTTCATCCTGGCTGCCACCGGCTCTGCCGTGGGGCTGGGCAGCATATGGAAATTCCCGTACATGGTCGGTGCCTATGGCGGCGGTGCATTTGTACTGGTGTTTCTGGCGTGCATCGCGCTGATCGGCATTCCGGTGATGATCGCCGAGACGCTGATTGGCCGTCGTTCCCGACTCAGTCCTGCAAATGCGCTCAAGACGCTGGCGCTGGAAGCGGGGCATTCGGCGCGCTGGTCATGGGGGGCTTTTGCCGGAATGGTCACGGCTTTGCTGATTCTCTCCTTTTATAGTGTGGTGGGCGGCTGGTCGCTGGATTACATCATCGACATGGGGCGCGGCGATTTTCAGGGCGTTTCGCCGGATCAGGTCGGTGCCTATTTTGGCGCAGTGATTGCCGACCCTTGGCGTCTGATTGTGTGGCACACCATTTTCATGCTGCTCTCGGCGGTGGTGATCGGCAAGGGTGTCGAGGCCGGTCTGGAGAAGAGCCTGCGCATCATGATGCCGATGCTGTTTCTGCTGATGCTGGCGCTGTTGGGCTATAGCCTGACCACCGGGCACTTCATGGAAGGCGTGCATTTCATGTTCGACTTCAATCCCGACAAGGTACTGGATGGCTTGCTGCCTGCGATGGGGCATGCGTTCTTTTCCCTCAGCGTCGGTGTCGGCTCGATCATGGTCTACGGCGCTTACATGACCAAGGGTGCGTCCATCAGCACCACGGTCGTCGGTATCGCGTTGCTCGACACCTTTGTTTCGCTGCTGGCGGGCCTTGCGCTGTTCCCTATTGTTTTTGCAGCAGGCCTGAACCCGAGCGAGGGGCCGGGCCTGATGTTTGTAACGTTGCCATACGCGTTCGGCAACGTGGCATTCGGGCAGTTGATGGGTGTTGTATTCTTCGTGCTGGTGGCCGTAGCTGCCTGGAGCTCGGCGATTTCGCTGCTTGAACCCATGGTTGCCTATCTGGTTGAGCGCACTCGTATTCGCCGCGCCTGGGTGACGTTCTGGCTGGCATTTACCTGCTGGTTTGTGGGGCTGGGAACGGTGTTCTCGTTCAATATCTGGCAAAAAGCCAAGTTTTTCGTGAACGATGGAGGTGTATTCCATCTCTACCAGTGGGGCGCATCGACTGGCCTGGACTTCTTTGGAGTCATTGATTTCTTCACTTCGCGGATCATGTTGCCGCTGGGTGGGTTGTGTTTTGTGGTATTCGCTGGTTGGGTGATGAGCCGTGAGACGGTGCGTGACGAATTGTCGATTCGCAGTCTGCTGCTCTTCAACCTGACGTTCTTTTTGATGCGCTACGTGGCGCCGCTCGGCATTCTTGTGGTGTTTGCCGCTCAGCTCTGGAAATGACGCTCACATGACTACGCATATACAACGCTCTGCTTTACTGCCGTACCCGGCCGGGTTCCTTTATGACCTGGTCAATGATGTGGCCCGTTATCCCGAGTTTCTGCCATGGTGTTCCTCTGCCACCGTGCTCGAGTCCAGCGAAGCGCAGATGCGCGCCAGCCTGGAAATTGCCAAGGGCGGTCTGAGTCAGAAGTTCATGACGCGCAACACGCTTACCCCAGGCGAGTCGATCGTGATGGACCTGGTTGAGGGGCCATTCGAGCAGTTTCATGGCGTCTGGACATTTAAGCCGCTGGGCGAGAAGGCCTGCAAGATCAGCCTGGATCTGTCATTCGATTATGCCGGCTCTATCGTTCGCGCCACCCTGGGGCCACTGTTCAATCAGGCGGCCAATACGCTGGTAGATGCGTTCTGTCAGCGAGCGAAAGAGCTGCATGGCTGAAGCAGTGATTCAGATTGAGGTGGCGTACGCCTCTGTGCAGCGTCAGGTGTTGATGACGCTGTATGTTCCAGCAGACTCTTCGGTGCGTCAGGCACTGGCTCTCAGTGGCATGGACAGGGAGTTTCCCGAGCTGGATCTGACGCAGTGTGCCGTAGGCATCTTCGGCAAGGTGGTGGCTGATCCTTCCACGCGGGTGCTGGAGGCGGGTGAGCGAATAGAGATCTATCGTCCGCTATTGGCCGATCCCATGGAGATCAGGCGCCTGCGTGCCGCCAAGGCACGGGAGAAACGGACGATGCCAGGCTGAACGCTGACTGAACGAAAGGCACAAAAAAGCCCGGCATGCCGGGCTTTTTGTTGAGCGCTGCGGACTAACGAGAGTTGGTGTCCAGAGGCTCTTGGGTCGGGACAGGTACAGTCTCGACGCTGTCCACGTCTTTCTGGATCTTGTCCAGCAACGAACCTGGCTTGGCCGGTTCTTCAGGCTTCTGCACCGGCTGATTCTCTGCCGGGACAGTGGTATCGCTGCCTTTGCCGAGAATGGCTTCATCGCGGCTGACACCGGGCATGAAGTCGCCAGACAGGCTTACAAGCTGGTCATTGCCGTTGAATATAAGGCTGACACGCTCCTGCTGGCGTTCACCGCCACCTGGCTGCAGGCTGTACAGGTAATCCCACCGATCAGAGTGGAAAGTGTCGGTCAACAGGGGGTTGCCCATGATAAACCGTACTTGCCGTCGGGTCATTCCGGGGCGTAACTGGTCTATCATGTCCTGCGTGACGACATTACCCTGCTGGATGTCGATTTTGTAAACCCCGGGGAATGAACAACCGGCGAGTGCGAGCAGTCCCACGAAGGTGAAACTGGTTAGCAAGAGCTTGGTGTTTTGCATCGGTGGGCGACTTCCACTATCTTGGCTGGGACAACGTAAACCCCGATCATACCTGCATTAAGAGAAGCTGCGAAGCAGCGTCTGCGAGAAAGCTGACCATGGTTGAAAATAGCGAACTACGTAAAGCAGGACTAAAGGTAACCCTACCAAGGGTTAAAATACTCCAAATGCTCGATTCTGCCGAGCAGCGCCACATGAGTGCCGAGGATGTCTACAAGGCGCTTATGGAGGCAAGCGAGGACGTCGGCCTGGCCACGGTTTACCGTGTTCTAACCCAGTTTGAAGCCGCGGGATTAGTGGTGCGCCACAATTTCGACGGCGGCCATGCTGTGTTCGAACTGGCTGATGGCGGCCATCACGACCATATGGTCAACGTGGAGTCCGGTGAGGTGATCGAGTTCTTCGACGAAGAAATCGAGAAGCTTCAAAAGGCTATTGTCGAAAGACACGGCTTTGATCTGGTGGACCACAATCTGGTGCTCTACGTCCGCAACAAGAAGGCGTAAGCCAGACGGCGTAAAAACCAGCACCAAAGGCGACCCCGGGTCGCCTTTGTGCTTTCTGCGGTTCAGCTTTTAGCGGTAACGACCATCTTTTTGGCGTGCGCCAGAGATTCCTTGGTCAGGTCGATGCCCCCCAGCATTCGGGCCACTTCTTCTATGCGCTCGGTCTTGCTGAGCTTTGAGACCGCCGTACGCGTGGCGTCGTTGTCGCGAACCTTGTGCACAAACAGATGCTGATGGCCCTGCGCGGCAACCTGCGGCAGGTGAGTGACGGTCATGACTTGCCCGCGCTCGCCCAGACGACGCAGCAGTTGCCCCACGATCTCGGCGGTCGGCCCGCCAATGCCCACATCGACTTCGTCGAATACCAGCGTCGGCACCCGCGAGGTTTGTGCAGTAATGACCTGAATCGCAAGGCTGATGCGCGACAGCTCGCCACCCGACGCGACTTTCGCCAGCGCTTTCAGCGGTTGGCCGGGGTTGGCGCTGACCAGTAGCTCTACCTGCTCAAGACCGTGAGGTGACGGTTCTACGTTGGCGTTGGCTTTGAGGTCGATCTGGAAACGACCGCCCGGCATGCCCAGTCGATGAATTTCCTGCTCTACAGCGCTGGCCAGTGTCGTTGCCGAATTGCGGCGCAGGTCGCTCAGTTCGCGGGCCTTCTCCTGATAGTGCCGGGCAAATGCCTGCACTTCGTGCTCCAGGCGTTCGATGGATTCATCATTGGCATTCAGTGTTTCTATTTCATCCAGCAGCTTTTGTTGCAGAGTGGCAACTTCACCTGGCTGGATTCGGTGCTTGCGCGCCAGTGTATAGATGGCATCAAGACGCTCTTCAAGCTGTTGCAGTCTGGCCGGGTCGGCGTCGAAGTGATCCAGAAAACGGTTCAGTTCGCCTACCGCTTCTTCTACCTGTATCTGCGCGCTGGACAGCAAGCCGGTAGCCTCGCTCAGGGCGGACGGCGAATGGTCGACGCTGCCGAGCCGATGCAGGCTGGCAGTCAGTGCATTGAGCACATTGCCGGAGTCGCTTTCACTGCACTGCTCGACCACTTGTCGGCAAATACTCAGCAGGCTTTCGGCGTTGGTCAGGTCTTTGTGTTCCTGCTCGAGTTGCTCAAGCTCGTTTTCGCCCAGGCTCAGGCTTTCCAGCTCTTCGAGTTGATAGCTGAGCAGTTGATGGCGTGCACGCTGCTCGTCCCCTGAATTGGAAAGGCGCTCCAGCTCTTGTCGCGTCTGCCGCCAACGCTGTGCGGCGAGATGGACCTGACGGGCCAGGTCGGTAGCGCCAGCGTATTCGTCCAGCAGGCGTCGGTGGGTATCGGTCTTGAGTAGCGACTGATGCTCATGCTGGCTGTGGATATCAATGAGTAATTCGCCCAGCGCCTTCAAATCTCCCTGAGGGCAGGGCGAGCCATTGATGTACGAGCGTGACCGACCTTCGGCGGTAATGACCCGGCGCAGGATGCAGGGGCCGTCGTTGTCCAGGTCGCGCTCTTTGAGCCAGGTCTGTGCCTCGGGAATGTCGCCCAGGTCGAATGTGGCCAGGATATCGGCCTTGTCGGCACCCGGCCGGACCACGCCGCTGTCGGCACGGTCGCCCAGCGTCAGGCCCAGGGCGTCAAGCATGATCGACTTGCCAGCGCCGGTTTCGCCGGTGATGACGCTCATGCCTCGATCCAGTTCAAGGTCAAGGTGTTCGACAATGGCGTAATTGTGTACGGAAAGGTGCACCAGCATTGAGCGGCTCCCGGGCTGTTTGTCTGGTTATTTATACAGTGTTTTATTTGTTTCTGACAATGCCTTCGCTTAGCTCGATTTGATCGGTTTGCAGTGGTTTTTAGTCGCTCTTGTGTCGACCCGCAATTTTTCACTCGTCCGGAATCCGCATTATTTGTCAGGGAATGCGTATCTCGATTGCATGAAACCCTTGAAGCCGGAAATTCCGATCCCATATAGGGGGCAGAAGCGCGAATCGGGATCGCGGATGTTTTTAGAGGAGAACAAGTATGGCTGACGAACAGAATCTGGATGCGCAGGCTCAGGATCAGGCTGCCGAGGCGGGCGCGGGTGAAGAACTGACAACCCGCGTGCAGGTGCTCGAAGAGCAACTGGCTGCTGCGCAGGACCAATCCCTTCGCGTGGCTGCGGATCTGCAGAATGTCCGCCGCCGTGCCGAGCAGGATGTTGAAAAGGCGCACAAGTTTGCGCTGGAAAAATTTGCCGGTGATCTGTTGCCGATCATCGACAGTCTGGAGCGAGGCCTTGATCTGTCCAATCCGGACGATGAAAGCATTCGCCCGATGCGTGAAGGCATCGAGCTGACCTTGAAGATGTTCCAGGACACCCTCAAGCGTTATCAGCTGGAAGCCATTGATCCGCATGGTCAACCGTTCAGTGCCGACCAGCACCAGGCGATGGCCATGCAGGAAAGTGCCGACGTCGAGCCTAATACTGTGCTCAAGGTATTCCAGAAGGGTTATCAGCTTAATGGTCGCCTGTTGCGCCCGGCTATGGTCGTGGTCAGCAAGGCACCGTCGCCTGCAACGCCGTCAATCAACGAGCAGGCTTGAAATCAGCTGTAAGGCCCCCATTTAAAGGTCAAGCGTTTAAGAGCTACCGCACGGTGTAAATGCACCGGCGGCAACCAAATCCAAGTTTTGCAAGTTTCGGGAGAGTCAAGATGGGCAGAATTATCGGTATCGACCTGGGGACTACCAACTCCTGCGTCTCCATTCTGGAAAACGGTAACGTCAAGGTTATCGAGAACGCAGAAGGTACTCGTACTACACCTTCGATCATTGCTTATGCCAATGACGGCGAGATCCTGGTTGGTCAGTCCGCCAAGCGTCAGGCCGTTACCAATCCGCACAACACGCTGTACGCGGTAAAGCGTCTGATTGGTCGCAAGTTCGAAGAGGATGTCGTTCAGAAAGACATCCAGATGGTCCCTTACAAGATCGTCAAGGCTGACAACGGTGATGCCTGGGTTGAAGTGAATGGCCAGAAAATGGCGCCTCCTCAGATTTCCGCTGAAATCCTGAAGAAAATGAAAAAGACTGCCGAAGACTACCTCGGTGAAGCGGTCACCGAAGCGGTCATCACCGTTCCGGCCTACTTCAACGACAGTCAGCGTCAGGCTACCAAGGACGCTGGTCGTATCGCCGGTCTGGACGTCAAGCGCATCATCAACGAACCAACCGCGGCCGCTCTGGCTTACGGTATGGACAAGGCCAAGGGCGACCACACCGTCATCGTTTATGACCTGGGTGGCGGTACTTTCGACGTCTCGGTCATCGAGATTGCCGAAGTCGATGGTGAGCACCAGTTCGAAGTGTTGGCCACCAACGGCGACACGTTCCTGGGTGGTGAAGACTTTGATATTCGTCTGATCGACTACTTCGTCGACGAATTCAAGAAAGAAAGCGGCATGAACCTCAAGGGTGACCCGCTGGCCATGCAGCGTCTGAAAGAAGCTGCCGAGAAAGCCAAGATCGAGCTTTCTTCCAGCACGCAGACCGAAGTCAACCTGCCGTACATCACTGCAGATGCAACCGGTCCAAAGCACCTGGTCGTGAAAATTTCGCGCTCCAAGCTGGAATCGCTGGTTGAAGACCTGGTTCAGCGCACCATCGAGCCTTGCCGCATGGCGTTGAAAGACGCGGGTATCGATATCAGCAAGATCAACGACGTGATTCTGGTCGGTGGTCAGACGCGTATGCCGCTGGTTCAGAAGCTGGTGACCGAGTTCTTCGGCAAAGAAGCACGTAAAGACGTCAACCCTGACGAAGCCGTTGCAATGGGTGCTGCCATCCAGGGCGCAGTACTGGCCGGTGATGTCAAAGACGTTCTGCTGCTCGACGTCAGCCCGCTGACTCTGGGTATCGAAACCATGGGCGGCGTGATGACTGCGCTGATCGAGAAAAACACTACGATTCCTACCAAGAAATCCCAGGTGTTCTCGACTGCCGATGACAACCAGAACGCGGTAACCATCCACGTACTGCAGGGCGAGCGCAAGCAAGCCGGTCAGAACAAGTCCCTGGGCAAGTTCGACCTTGCCGAGATTCCACCTGCTCCACGTGGTGTGCCACAGATCGAAGTAACCTTCGATATCGACGCAAACGGCATCCTGCACGTTGGCGCGAAGGACAAGGCGACCGGCAAGCAGCAGTCCATCGTGATCAAGGCCAACTCCGGTCTGTCCGAGGAAGAAATTCAGCAAATGGTCCGTGATGCTGAAGTCAACTCCGAAGAAGATCGCAAGTTCGAAGAACTGGCTTCTGCCCGTAACCAGGGTGATGCGCTGGTCCACTCGACTCGCAAGATGATCGCTGATGCAGGTGACAAGGTCACTGCTGAAGAGAAAACTGCTGTCGAGGCTGCACTGGTTGCTCTGGAAGCCGCTATCAAAGGCGACGACAAGGCTGCCATCGAAGCCAAGGTTGAAGAGCTGTCGAAGGTTTCCGCGCCAATCGCTCAGAAGATGTACGCCGAGCAGGCCGAAAACCCTGAAGCAGCGGCCAAGCCTGCTGAAGAAAATGCCAAGGCTGACGACGTTGTCGATGCCGAGTTCGAAGAAGTGAAAGACCACAAGTAAGCGCAGGCTCACTTGAACGCCGGTTGACCTCTTTCGAGCGCTGACTGGTAGGATGTCGCCGCGCGGGAGCTTGCTCCCGCGTTGGCGTGTCTGGAACAAGCAAAATTTCGGCGTGCGGATTTGCTCCGCAAGCCATGTGGCAAGATCGCTACGCTCCTGCGTGGCGAATCATTCTGCCGCTTTCTCGGCCAGATCCATCTGGTTGTTGAACGAAGACCAGGATCGTTGAATTGACGTGAGTTGGGTCCGGGGCCTGTATGGGGCTCAACGAGTTTGGCAGGGCTCAGGAGGGTCTTGCCGAACGTCCTCAAGAGTGCGGAAGAACTATGGCAAAGCGTGATTATTACGAAGTGTTGGGAGTGGAGCGAGGCTCCAGCGAGGCGGACCTGAAAAAGGCTTATCGCCGTCTGGCGATGAAGCATCACCCCGACCGCAACCCTGATGACAAGGCCTCGGAAGAGCTGTTCAAAGAGGCCAACGAGGCCTACGAAGTGCTGTCCGATGCCAGCAAGCGCGCTGCCTACGATCAGTATGGCCATGCTGGTGTCGATCCGAGCATGGGTGGCGGCGGTTTTGGTGGTGGTGCCGGTGGTGCCAACTTCTCCGATATCTTCGGTGATGTGTTCAGTGATTTCTTTGGCGGTGGCCGCGGCGGTGGCGGCGGTGGTCGTGGCGGTGCCCAGCGCGGCAGCGATCTGCGCTATACGCTGGAGCTGAATCTGGAAGAGGCGGTTCGCGGTACTAACGTGAATATCCGCGTTCCGACACTGGTCAACTGCAAGCCGTGCGATGGCAGCGGTGCCAAGAAAGGCTCGTCGCCCGTTACCTGCCCTACCTGCGGTGGTATCGGTCAGGTACGCATGCAGCAGGGTTTCTTCTCTGTGCAGCAAACCTGCCCACGCTGCCATGGCCACGGCAAGATTATTTCCGACCCGTGCGATTCGTGCCACGGCGAAGGTCGTGTCGAAGAGTCCAAGACGCTTTCGGTCAAGGTGCCGCCAGGTGTCGATACCGGTGACCGCATTCGTCTGTCTGGCGAAGGCGAGGCGGGTACTCAGGGTGGACCGACCGGCGACCTGTATGTCGTGATCAATGTGCGCGAACACGCGATCTTCCAGCGTGACGGCAAGCACCTGTTCTGCGAAGTGCCAATCAGCTTTACCGATGCAGCGCTGGGCGGCGAGCTTGAAGTGCCGACCCTTGACGGTCGCGTCAAGCTGAAAATTCCCGAGGGTACCCAGACCGGCAAGCAGTTCCGCTTGCGTGGCAAGGGTGTCGCTCCGGTGCGTGGCGGCGGCGCTGGTGACTTGATGTGCCGTGTAGCAGTCGAAACCCCGGTCAACCTGAGCAAGCGTCAGCGTGAATTGCTTGAGGAGTTCCGTACATCGCTTGAAAACGACGAATCCCACTCTCCCAAGGCCAGTGGCTGGTTCGAGGGTGTGAAGCGTTTCTTCGGCGATCTGTAAGGCTTATCAACGGGAGCAGGGCATGCGACGTATTGCTGTAGTGGGCGCCGCCGGGCGCATGGGCAAGACCTTGATCGAGGCGGTTCAGCAGGCACCGGGTGCCGGGCTGACCGCCGCTGTCGATCGTCCTGACAGCACGCTGGTAGGTGCGGATGCAGGCGAGCTGGCTGCGCTGGGGCGTATCGGTGTGCCGTTGTCGGGAGACCTGGCAAAAGTGGCGGATGAGTTCGACGTGTTGATCGACTTCACCCACCCTTCGGTAACACTGAAAAATCTGGCGTTCTGCCGCAAGGCCGGCAAGGCCATGATTATCGGCACGACCGGCTTCAGTGCCGAAGAGAAGCAGCGTCTGGTCGAGGCGGGTAAAGACATTCCAATCGTCTTTGCTGCCAACTTCAGCGTCGGTGTGAATCTGTGTCTGAAGCTGCTCGACACCGCTGCGCGCGTTCTGGGTGATGAGGTCGATATCGAAATCACCGAGGCGCACCATCGGCACAAGGTCGATGCTCCGTCCGGCACCGCCTTGCGCATGGGGGAAGTGGTTGCCAATGCGCTGGGTCGCGACCTGGAAAAAGTCGCTGTCTACGGTCGTGAAGGCCAGACCGGCGCGCGTGATCGTCAGACCATCGGTTTTGCGACCATTCGTGCCGGTGACGTTGTCGGCGACCATACCGTGCTGTTCGCAGCAGATGGCGAGCGGGTCGAGATTACCCACAAGGCATCCAGTCGCATGACCTTCGCCAAGGGTGCTGTACGGGCTGCAATGTGGCTCGACGGCAAGGCGCCAGGGCTTTACGACATGCAGGATGTGCTGGGTCTGCATTGATTTCATACAGGGTCGTTCAAGGCCCTGTCGCATTTTCCCGCATTTCAGGCTCATTGGTGGTAGACCAAAAAGGGCCTTTTCTGTAAGCTACAGCTTTAGTGTGTCCACTAAAGGCGCGCAGATGATTCCATAAGAAAGCGGGGTGACGTAACTACGTCATTCCGCTTTTTTGCAGCCTGCGATCGCCCTTTCAGGTTTTATTTACGGGAGGTCTTCTTGACTAAGCCAGCCATACTCGCCCTTGCTGATGGCAGCATTTTTCGCGGCGAAGCCATTGGAGCCGACGGTCAGACCGTTGGTGAGGTGGTGTTCAACACCGCAATGACAGGCTATCAGGAAATTCTTACCGATCCTTCCTACGCCCAGCAAATCGTTACCCTGACTTACCCGCACATCGGCAATACCGGTACAACGCCTGAAGACGCAGAGTCCGATCGTGTCTGGTCCGCCGGCCTGGTCATCCGTGACCTGCCACTGGTCGCCAGCAACTGGCGTAACAAGCTGTCCCTCGGTGATTACCTGAAAGCCAATAATGTCGTTGCCATCGCCGGCATCGACACGCGTCGCCTGACCCGCATCCTGCGTGAGAAAGGCGCCCAGAACGGCTGCATCATGGCTGGCGACAACATTTCCGAAGAAGCAGCCATCGCTGCTGCTCGCGGGTTCCCCGGCCTCAAGGGCATGGACCTGGCAAAGGAAGTCAGTACCAAGGACACGTACGAGTGGCGTTCCAGTGTCTGGAACCTGAAAACCGACAGCCACCCTGAAATCGCTGCTTCCGAGCTGCCCTATCATGTGGTCGCTTATGACTACGGCGTCAAGGTCAACATTCTGCGCATGCTGGTCGAGCGCGGTTGCCGGGTAACTGTGGTGCCTGCGCAAACGCCTGCCAGCGACGTGCTTGCCTACAAGCCCGACGGTGTTTTCCTGTCCAACGGCCCTGGCGACCCCGAGCCGTGCGACTACGCCATCAAGGCGATCAGGGAAGTGCTGCAAACCGAAGTGCCGGTATTCGGTATCTGCCTGGGTCACCAGCTTCTGGCCTTGGCTGCCGGTGCCAAGACCGTGAAAATGGGCCACGGCCACCACGGTGCAAACCACCCTGTTCAGGATCTGGACACCGGTGTGGTCATGATCACCAGCCAGAACCACGGTTTTGCTGTTGATGAGGCCACGCTGCCGGGCAATGTTCGCGCCATTCACAAGTCGTTGTTCGACGGCACCCTTCAGGGTATCGAACTGACCGACAAGAGCGCATTCAGCTTCCAGGGTCACCCTGAGGCGAGCCCGGGCCCGAATGACGTCGCGCCTCTGTTTGATCGCTTTATCGAAGCCATGGCCAAGCGACGCTGACCGGTTGCCTTGAGACTGTAATACGCAGGTGGCCTGGGCGGCCCCGGACTCAATGTCCGGTTGCTGCCGCCCAGGCCACCTCAAAGAAATGTTCAAGACGGCTTGCCGACTGACCTGCGGATTTGAGTGACAACCCATGCCAAAACGTACAGATATTAAAAGCATCCTGATTCTCGGCGCCGGCCCCATCGTGATCGGCCAGGCCTGTGAATTCGACTACTCCGGCGCCCAGGCCTGCAAGGCTCTGCGCGAGGAGGGTTACCGCGTCATCCTGGTGAACTCCAACCCGGCCACCATCATGACCGACCCGGCCATGGCCGACGCCACCTACATCGAACCGATCAAGTGGCAGACCGTTGCCAAGATCATCGAGAAAGAGCGTCCGGATGCACTGCTGCCAACCATGGGTGGCCAGACGGCTCTGAACTGCGCACTGGATCTGGAGCGCGAAGGCGTTCTGGAGAAGTTCGGTGTCGAAATGATCGGCGCCAATGCCGACACCATTGACAAGGCTGAAGACCGCTCGCGTTTCGACAAGGCTATGAAGTCCATCGGCCTGGCGTGCCCGCGTTCCGGTATCGCGCACAGCATGGAAGAAGCCAACGCGGTTCTTGAAAAGCTCGGCTTCCCGTGCATCATTCGTCCATCGTTCACCATGGGCGGCACGGGCGGCGGTATCGCGTACAACCGTGAAGAGTTCGAAGAAATCTGCGCTCGCGGTCTGGACCTGTCGCCGACCAAAGAGCTGCTGATCGACGAATCGCTGATCGGCTGGAAAGAATACGAAATGGAAGTTGTCCGCGACAAAAAGGACAACTGCATCATCGTCTGCTCGATTGAAAACTTTGACCCGATGGGCGTGCACACCGGTGACTCCATCACCGTTGCTCCGGCGCAGACCCTGACCGACAAGGAATACCAGATTCTGCGTAACGCCTCGCTGGCAGTGCTGCGCGAGATCGGCGTTGAAACCGGTGGCTCCAACGTTCAGTTCGGCATCTGCCCGGACACCGGCCGTATGGTCGTGATCGAGATGAACCCGCGCGTATCGCGTTCCTCGGCGCTGGCCTCCAAAGCGACTGGCTTCCCGATTGCACGCGTTGCCGCCAAGCTGGCAGTGGGCTACACCCTTGACGAGCTGTCGAACGAAATCACCGGCGGCAAGACCCCGGCATCGTTCGAGCCTTCAATCGACTACGTCGTCACCAAGCTGCCGCGTTTTGCTTTCGAGAAGTTCGCCAAGGCCGATGCGCGCCTGACCACTCAGATGAAGTCGGTCGGTGAGGTCATGGCCATCGGCCGTACTTTCCAGGAATCCCTGCAGAAAGCCCTGCGCGGCCTGGAAGTCGGCGTTTGCGGTCTCGATCCGAAGCTGGACCTGAGCCACCCTGAAAGCATGAGCACGCTCAAGCGCGAGCTGACTGTGCCGGGTGCCGAGCGTATCTGGTACGTCGCCGACGCCTTCCGCGCAGGCATGACGGTTGAAGATATCTTCGCCATGAACATGATTGACCCCTGGTTCCTGGTGCAGATCGAAGATCTGGTCAAGGACGAGGAGAAGGTCAAGACGCTGGGCCTGTCGGCAATCGATCGTGACCTGATGTTTCGTCTCAAGCGCAAGGGCTTCTCTGATGCGCGTCTGGCCAAGCTGGTCGGAGTCACTGAAAAGAACCTGCGTACGCATCGTCACAAGCTGGATGTCTTCCCGGTCTACAAGCGCGTCGACACCTGCGCCGCCGAGTTTGCAACCGACACCGCGTACTTGTACTCGACGTATGAAGAAGAGTGCGAAGCCAACCCTTCGACGCGCGACAAGATCATGATTCTTGGCGGTGGCCCTAACCGTATCGGCCAGGGTATCGAGTTCGACTACTGCTGCGTACACGCCGCCCTGGCGCTGCGTGAAGACGGGTACGAGACCATCATGGTCAACTGCAACCCGGAAACCGTTTCCACCGATTACGACACCTCTGACCGCCTGTACTTCGAGCCTGTCACCCTGGAAGACGTGCTGGAAATCGTCCGGGTCGAGAAGCCGAAAGGTGTGATCGTTCAGTACGGTGGCCAGACGCCGCTGAAACTGGCACGTGCCCTTGAAGCAGCCGGTGTGCCGATTATCGGCACCAGCCCTGACGCCATTGACCGTGCCGAAGACCGTGAGCGCTTCCAGCAGATGGTCGAGCGCCTCAACCTGCGTCAGCCGCCAAACGCTACTGTGCGTAGCGAAGACGAAGCCATTCGTGCTGCGGCGAAGATCGGTTATCCGCTGGTGGTGCGCCCGTCCTATGTACTGGGCGGCCGCGCGATGGAAATCGTGTACCAGGAAGACGAGCTCAAGCGTTACCTGCGTGAAGCGGTTCAAGTGTCCAACGACAGCCCGGTGCTGCTGGACCACTTCCTGAACTGTGCCATCGAGATGGACGTCGATGCGGTCTGCGACGGAACTGACGTGGTGATCGGCGCGATCATGCAGCATATCGAGCAGGCGGGCGTTCACTCCGGTGACTCCGCATGCTCGCTGCCGCCTTACTCGCTGCCTGCACACATCCAGGACGAGATGCGCGAGCAGGTCAAGAAAATGGCCCTGGAGCTGGGCGTTGTCGGCCTGATGAACGTACAGTTGGCACTTCAGGGCGAAGATATCTACGTCATTGAAGTCAACCCGCGTGCATCGCGTACCGTGCCGTTCGTTTCCAAATGCATCGGTGTTTCCCTGGCCATGATTGCGGCTCGCGTGATGGCAGGTAAAACCCTGAAAGAGCTGAACTTCACCAAGGAAATCATCCCGAACTTCTACAGCGTGAAGGAGGCAGTGTTCCCGTTTGCCAAATTCCCTGGCGTTGACCCGATCCTCGGCCCGGAAATGAAATCGACCGGCGAAGTGATGGGCGTGGGCGATACCTTTGGTGAAGCGTTTGCCAAGGCTCAGATGGGCGCGAGCGAAGTGCTGCCGACCGGCGGTACTGCTTTCATCAGTGTGCGTGACGATGACAAGCCTCTGGTTGAAGCGGTCGCCCGTGACCTGATCAATCTGGGTTTCGAGATTGTTGCTACCGCAGGTACTGCCAAGCTGATCGAAGCGGCAGGCCTGAAAGTACGTCGCGTCAACAAGGTGACCGAAGGGCGTCCGCACGTGGTCGATATGATCAAGAATGACGAAGTCACCCTGATCATCAACACCACCGAAGGTCGTCAGTCGATCGCGGATTCCTACTCCATTCGCCGTAACGCCTTGCAGCACAAGATCTACTGCACCACTACCATTGCAGCAGGCGAAGCGATCTGTGAAGCGCTCAAATTCGGTCCCGAGAAGACCGTACGTCGCTTGCAGGATCTCCATGCAGGATTGAAGGCATGATCAAATACCCAATGACCGTCCAGGGCGCTCGCGCCCTGGAAGAAGAGCTGACTCACCTGACCAAGGTGATCCGTCCCAAGTTGAGCCAGGACATCGGTACTGCGCGCGAACTGGGCGACCTCAAGGAAAACGCCGAATACCATGCTGCCCGCGAGCAGCAGGGGATGGTCGAGGCGCGTATTCGTGATATTGAAGGCCGCATGCAAAACGCAGTGGTGATCGACGTTACGACTATTCCGCACACTGGCAAGGTGATTTTCGGCACGACAGTCGAAATCGCCAACGTCGAAACCGACGAAAGCGTTGTCTACCAGATCGTTGGTGAGGACGAGGCGGATATCAAGAAGGGCAAGATTTCAGTGGGTTCGCCCATTGCTCGTGCCTTGATTGCCAAGGAAGAGGGCGATGTCGTCGTCGTGAAAACGCCTAGCGGCGTTATCGAATACGAAATCATCGAAGTGCGTCACATCTGATGCCTGTCGCCCGCTTTGGCGGGCGCAGTCAGCAGCAAAAAAGAGTCAGGGCACGCCTTTTGGCGGCCCTGACTTCTGTTTTTATCCGTGTGCGCGGTGGACGTTGGAGAGCTGCTTGTTTACCTTTGGGTTCTTGCGGTAGATCAGCGCCATTTTGCCGATGACCTGTACAAGATCCGCCGAACCGGCCTTGCACAGTTCTGCAACGGCACCCAGGCGGCTTTCACGGTCAAGGATGTTGAGCTTGATCTTGATCAGCTCGTGATCGCTCAATGCGCGTTCAAGCTCTGCAAGTACACCTTCAGTCAAACCATTGTCAGCCACGATCAACACCGGTTTCAGATGGTGGCCAATGGATTTGTATTGTTTCTTCTGCTCTGGAGTGAGCGGCATAATCTGACCTCTGCGTCTGATCTTTTAAAAGCGGCGGCCAGTTTACCCGAGCGAGTCCGGGACCGCCCAGTTAATCACGACTCGTTTATTTTTGAGGTGCCCCGTGGCCCGTTCCAAGACAAGCCATAACTGGCTCAAAGAACACTTCGACGACAAGTACGTCAAAATGGCGCAGAAGGACGGTTACCGTTCGCGTGCCAGCTACAAGCTGCTCGAGATCCAGGAAAAGGACAAACTCATCCGTCCGGGCATGACCGTTATCGACCTGGGTGCTGCGCCGGGAGGCTGGTCGCAGGTGACCAGTCGTCTGATCGGCGGTCAAGGTCGTCTGATTGCTTCCGACATCCTTGAAATGGACAGCATCCCGGATGTGACCTTCATTCAGGGGGATTTTACCGAGGACAAGATTCTCGAGCAGATCCTGGAGGCGGTCGGTAATACGCAGGTAGACCTTGTGATTTCCGATATGGCCCCCAATATGAGTGGATTGAGCGCTGTAGATATGCCGCGTGCGATGTTTCTCTGTGAATTGGCGCTCGATCTGGCCGGCCGGGTACTGCGTCCCGGTGGCGATTTTCTGATCAAGGTCTTTCAGGGTGAAGGCTTCGATGTCTACCACAAGGATATTCGCAAGCTGTTTGACAAGGTGCAGATGCGCAAGCCTTCGTCATCCCGCGACAGGTCACGTGAGCAATACCTGCTGGCTCGCGGCTTTCGTGGAATCGACGGGGCAGCCAGCATCGAACGTTTTTGAAGGGGCGCGATAGCTTTTTTCAAATGGCGTTGCCGATGCAGCATGACTGAACATTGTGTTGTCAAAGTTTCACAAAGGGTTACAGACGGTGTCTGCCGTATCTGTAGGTTCTGTAGTAAGTTAGGCCGGTGAATATCATGCGAGGCACGCTTGCTGCGTGGAGCTTGCTTCAGAGGGTAGCTAATTGAACGATATGGCAAAGAATTTGATCCTGTGGTTGATCATCGCAGCTGTCCTGGTGACGGTGATGAACAACTTCTCCAGCCCTAACGAGCCGCAGAACCTCAACTATTCCGAGTTCATCCAGCAGGTCAAGGATGGCAAGGTCGAGAAGGTTTCTGTCGACGGCTACGTCATTACGGGCAAGCGCAGCGATGGCGACACCTTCAAGACCATCCGCCCGAACATCCCGGACAACGGTCTGATCGGCGATCTGGTCAGCAATAACGTTGTGGTCGAAGGCAAGCAGCCTGAGCAGCAGAGCATCTGGACCCAGCTACTGGTGGCCAGCTTCCCCATTCTGGTGATCATTGCGGTTTTCATGTTCTTCATGCGCCAGATGCAGGGTGGGGCGGGCGGCAAAGGCGGCCCGATGAGCTTTGGCAAGAGCAAGGCGCGCCTGCTGTCTGAAGATCAGGTCAAGACCACTCTGGCCGATGTTGCCGGTTGTGACGAAGCCAAGGAAGAAGTCGGCGAACTGGTCGAGTTCCTTCGTGATCCGGGCAAGTTCCAGCGTCTGGGCGGCCGCATACCGCGTGGTGTGCTAATGGTTGGCCCTCCGGGTACCGGTAAGACGCTGATCGCCAAGGCCATTGCCGGCGAGGCGAAAGTGCCGTTCTTCACCATTTCCGGTTCTGATTTCGTCGAGATGTTCGTGGGTGTCGGTGCAAGCCGCGTCCGTGACATGTTCGAACAGGCCAAGAAACATGCTCCTTGCATCATCTTCATCGACGAAATCGATGCGGTCGGTCGCCATCGTGGCGCTGGCATGGGTGGTGGTCATGACGAGCGCGAGCAGACTCTCAACCAGTTGCTGGTCGAGATGGACGGTTTTGAAATGAATGACGGCATCATCGTCATTGCTGCTACCAACCGTCCCGACGTGCTCGACCCGGCTCTGCTGCGTCCGGGCCGCTTCGACCGTCAGGTAGTTGTAGGTCTGCCGGACATTCGTGGTCGCGAGCAGATCCTCAAGGTTCACATGCGCAAGGTTCCGATGGGCGAGGATGTCAATCCAGGTGTTATCGCTCGCGGTACTCCGGGTTTCTCCGGTGCTGATCTGGCTAACCTGGTCAACGAAGCATCGCTGTTCGCTGCTCGCTCCGGCAAGCGCGTCGTAGAGATGAAAGAGTTCGAACTGGCCAAGGACAAGATCATGATGGGCGCTGAGCGCAAATCGATGGTCATGTCCGAAAAGGAAAAACGCAACACGGCTTACCATGAAGCGGGACACGCTATCGTCGGACGCCTGGTGCCTGAACATGATCCGGTCTACAAGGTCTCGATCATTCCTCGCGGTCGTGCGCTGGGTGTGACCATGTTTCTACCTGAGGAAGACCGTTACAGCCTTTCCAAGCGTGCGCTGATCAGCCAGATCTGCTCGCTTTACGGTGGTCGTATTGCGGAAGAAATGACCCTGGGCTTCGATGGCGTCACCACCGGTGCATCCAATGACATCATGCGTGCCAGTCAGATCGCCCGGAACATGGTGACCAAATGGGGTTTGTCTGAAAAGCTCGGCCCGTTGATGTACTCCGAAGACGAAGACGCGGGTTACCTGGGTCGTGGCGGCAGCCAGAATTCCAGTGTTTCCGGCGATACTGCCAAGCTCATTGACTCCGAAGTGCGCAGCATCATCGACCACTGCTACGGCACTGCCAAACAGTTGCTCACGGACAATCGTGACAAGCTTGAAGCGATGGCTGATGCGCTGATGAAGTACGAAACCATTGATGCCGATCAGATCGACGACATCATGACCGGTCGCGCTCCTCGTGAACCGCGTGACTGGGGCGGTGGATCAGGTACCAACGGTACTCCGATCACACCTGACCCTCGTCCGGAAACTCCGATTGGCGGCCCTGCTGCCGAGCACTAAGGTCTGACATGACATCTGCGCTGTACCCAACCCGGTTGCCTTGCGGCAATCGGGTTCTTGATTTGGCCCGTACGCATGTGATGGGTATCCTCAATGCAACCCCAGACTCGTTTTCGGATGGCGGCCGCTACAGCCAGCTTGATGTTGCCTTGCGTCATGCCGAGGCGATGGTGCTGGCAGGTGCCACACTGATCGACGTCGGTGGAGAGTCGACGCGCCCGGGTGCGCGTCCGGTGTCTGCGTCAGAAGAGGTCGGGCGCGTGGCGCCGGTGGTTGATATCATTGCGCGTGAGCTGGATGTCATCATCTCTGTGGATACGTCGACACCTGAGGTCATGCTGGCGACGGCTGGCCTGGGGGCCGGGCTTATCAATGATGTCCGCTCGCTTCAGCGGCCAGGCGCGCTTGAGGCGGCTGCAAGCACTGGTTTACCGGTGTGTCTCATGCACATGCTGGGTGAGCCCGGAAACATGCAGGATGATCCGCATTACGACGACCTTGTGGGCGAAGTGGGTGCTTTCCTGCTCGAGCGCATGAATCAGTGTGCTGCGGCGGGGATCGATCAGCAAAAGATCATTCTTGATCCGGGCTTTGGTTTTGCCAAAACGCTGGAGCACAATCTGAGTCTGTTCAAGCATATGGAGGTGCTGCAAGCGCTCGGCAGGCCTTTGCTGGTAGGTGTTTCGCGCAAAAGCATGATTGGTGCTGTATTGGGGCGCTCCGTAGATCAGCGTCTATCCGGTGGGCTGGCCCTGGCTGCTTTGGCTATGACCAAGGGAGCCCGAATTCTACGTGTGCACGATGTCGCCGAAACGGCGGACGTGGTGCGCATGATCGCAGCTGTCCAGGCAGCTGAATAACAACAGTGGGGCATCCATGACTACCAGAAAATATTTCGGAACCGACGGCATTCGTGGTCGCGTAGGGCAATTTCCGATCACGCCCGAGTTCATGCTGAAACTGGGCTGGGCGGCCGGGATGGCCTTTCGCAAGATGGGTGCCTGCCGGATTCTCGTCGGCAAGGACACGCGTATCTCTGGCTACATGTTCGAATCCGCCCTTGAGGCCGGACTCTCTGCGGCCGGTGCTGACGTGCTCCTGCTGGGGCCTATGCCGACACCTGCCATTGCCTACCTGACGCGTACGTTTCATGCCGAAGCAGGCATCGTGATCAGTGCCTCGCACAATCCGCACTACGACAACGGCATCAAGTTCTTCTCCGGTCAGGGCACCAAACTGCCTGACGAGATCGAAATGATGATTGAAGAGCTGCTCGATGCGCCGATGACCGTGGCTGAGTCCGAGAATCTCGGCAAGGTTTCGCGAATCAACGATGCCGCAGGGCGTTACATCGAATTCTGCAAAAGCAGCGTGCCGACCAGCACCGACTTTGCCGGCCTGAAGGTGGTCATTGACTGCGCGCACGGTGCGACCTACAAGGTTGCGCCCAACGTCTTTCGTGAGCTTGGCGCTCAGGTTGTGGTGCTTTCTGCGCAGCCTGACGGGCTGAATATCAACAAGAATTGCGGCTCCACTCACATGGAAGCCTTGCAGGCGGCAGTGGTCGCAGAGCATGCCGACATGGGCATCGGCTTCGACGGTGACGGCGACCGCGTATTGATGGTCGACCATACCGGGACCATCGTCGATGGCGACGAGCTGCTTTACATCATTGCCCGTGATCTGCATGAGCGTGGGCGCTTGCAGGGGGGCGTCGTCGGCACGTTGATGAGTAATCTCGGGCTTGAACTGGCCTTGGCCGAGCAGAACATCCCGTTTGTTCGTGCCAACGTCGGTGACCGTTATGTGATCGCTGAGCTGCTTGAGCGCAACTGGCAGATTGGCGGTGAAAACTCCGGCCATATCGTGTGCTTCCAGCACGCTACTACCGGTGATGCGATCATTGCATCGTTGCAGGTGATACTGGCTCTGCGTCGCAGCGGCATCAGCCTTGCCGAAGCGCGTCTGAAACTGCGCAAATGCCCGCAGATCCTGATCAATGTACGTTTCGCGGGTTCAGGTGTAGACCCGGTTTCGCACCCTTCGGTCCAGCAAGCCTGTGCACGTGTTACCGAGCAGATGGCTGGACGGGGCAGGGTGCTGCTGCGCAAGTCGGGTACAGAGCCTTTGGTGCGCGTGATGGTCGAAGGTGAGGATGAAACCCAGGTCAGATCGTACGCCGAAGAGCTCGCAAAACTTGTTGCTGAAGTTTGCGCCTGATTTCGGCTTGCCAGTGTCGGAAGTGTTGGGTAACATCTGCGCCCACTTTGACCCACGAGGTGTAGCATGCGTCGCCCAATGGTAGCTGGTAACTGGAAAATGCACGGTACCCGCGCCAGCGTCGCTGAGCTGATCGAGGGTTTGGGCAAGCAGGTGTTGCCAGGCAGCGTCGATATCGCCGTAATGCCTGCAAGTCTGTTTACCAATCAGGTGATCGAAGGGCTTCAGGCAACGTCGATCATAGTCGGTGCGCAGGATGCAGCCATTCAGGCTGAGCAGGGCGCGCTGACCGGTGAGATAGCGTCGAGTCAGCTGGCTGATGCAGGTTGCAAACTGGTACTTGTCGGGCACTCCGAACGTCGTCAGTTGATTGGCGAGCAGGATGATGTGCTTAACAAGAAGTTTGCGGCGATCCAGGCAAGCGGTCTGACACCTGTGCTTTGCATAGGCGAAACGCTCGAAGAGCGCAAGGCTGGGCAGACGCTTGAAGTTGTCGGGCGTCAGCTGGACAGTGTGATCGCCGAGTTTGGCGTCAGCGCACTGATCAATGCCGTAATTGCCTACGAGCCGGTCTGGGCCATTGGCACCGGATTGACTGCTTCGCCTCAAGAGGCGCAGGAAGTGCACGCAGCAATCCGTGCGCAACTGGCAAAAGAGAATGCCGAAGTCGCACAAGGCGTGCGACTTCTCTATGGCGGCAGCGTGAAGGCGGCCAATGCGGTCGAGCTCTTCAGCATGCCGGATATCGATGGGGGGCTCATTGGTGGGGCTTCCCTGAATGCAGATGAGTTCGGTGCGATCTGTCGCGCCGCGGGAAACTGAAAAAATGCTGGAAACAGTCGTAATCGTTTTTCACCTGTTGGGCGCTCTGGGCGTTGTCGCTCTGGTATTGCTGCAACAGGGTAAAGGTGCTGACGCCGGTGCGTCGTTCGGAGCAGGTGCATCAAATACTGTCTTCGGAGGTCAAGGAACCTCTACCTTTCTCAGTAAGTTTACTGCTATACTTGCAGCATGTTTTTTCATAACCAGCCTGGGGTTAGGTTACTTTGCTAAAGAGAAAGCTCAACAGCTGACTCAAGTAGGTTTGCCAGATCCCGCAGTGTTGGAAGTGAAGCAAAAGCCGGCAGCAGATGATGTACCGGTTCTCGAAGGGCAAAAGCCAGCGGTTGTTCCCGCTGACGTACCTCAAGCCCCAGAGAAGAAGTAAAAAAGAATTCGGCGATGTTTCGTGAGGTCGCCAAAGAGTTGTAATGCCGAGGTGGTGGAATTGGTAGACACGCAACCTTGAGGTGGTTGTGCCCAATGGGTGTAGGGGTTCGAGTCCCCTTCTCGGTACCAATTAACAAGGGAGCCCGCATTAGCGGGCTTTCTTGTAGGTGGATGTTGGATTGACCCAGCAATGGATCGGTCGTATACTTCCGCCCCAGCTTTGTCGCGGGGTGGAGCAGTTTGGTAGCTCGTCGGGCTCATAACCCGAAGGTCGTTGGTTCAAATCCAGCCCCCGCAACCAGTTTTAGCGGAGCCCCTTTTAAGGGGCTTTTTGTTAGCTGGACAGTACATGACGTCGATGTTCAGCGGCGTTTTCAGGGATGGGCTTTTGCCCATTTTTTTATTTCTAAAGCATGCACGAGGGGGTTCAGGTGTCGAGCAAGCTAGAACAGTTGCAGGACTTGTTGGCCCCGGTGGTCGTGGCCCTTGGCTATCAATGCTGGGGGATCGATTTCAGTTCCCAGGGCAAGCATTCGGTGCTGCGCATTTATATTGATAAGGAAGGTGGTGTTCTGGTCGACGACTGCGCAATCGTAAGTCGCCAGATCAGCGGTGTATTGGACGTAGAAGATCCGATCAGCACTGAATACACCCTTGAAGTATCGTCTCCTGGCATGGAGCGCCCGCTGTTCACTATTGAGCAGTTTGCTTCGTACGCCGGGGAACAAGTGAAAATAAAGCTGCGTTCACCTTTTGAAGGAAGACGCAACTTTCAAGGCCTTCTCCGCGGGGTGGAGGAGCAGGATGTCGTGGTGCAGGTTGACGACCATGAATTCCTGTTGCCGATCGACATGATCGACAAGGCCAACATTATTCCCACGTTTGACTGAGACGTGCCGGTTACTGCGGATCCCGCGGATCCAATGGCTTGCGAAAGGCGAGGCGTACGATGAGCAAAGAAGTACTGCTGGTTGTTGAGTCGGTGTCCAATGAAAAGGGCGTTCCGGCAAGTGTAATTTTTGAAGCGCTGGAGCTGGCTCTTGCCACCGCTACCAAGAAGCGTTTTGAAGATGAAGTAGAACTGCGTGTAGAGATCAATCGCCAGACAGGCAACTACGAGACTTTCCGTCGCTGGACAGTTGTCGAAGACGAAGATCTGGACGATCCTGCGTACGAATTGGCCGTAGACCAGGCTCAAGTCAAGAAGCCAGGTGCCGTTGCGGGCGACCTGATCGAAGAAAAAATCGATTCCATCGAATTCGGTCGTATCGCCGCGCAGACCGCCAAGCAAGTCATTGTGCAGAAAGTTCGTGAAGCCGAGCGTGCGCAGGTAGTCGATGCCTACCGTGAGCGTCTGGGTGAAATCATTTCTGGTACTGTTAAAAAGGTTACGCGTGACAATGTCATCGTTGACCTGGGTAACAATGCCGAAGCCTTGCTGGCTCGTGAAGACATCATTTCCCGGGAAACTTTCCGGGTCGGTGTTCGCGTCCGTGCTTTGCTGAAGGAAATTCGTACTGAAAACCGTGGTCCTCAGCTGATTCTGTCGCGTACTGCGCCAGAGATGCTGATCGAGCTTTTCCGCATTGAAGTGCCGGAAATTGCCGAAGGTCTCATCGAGGTGATGGCTGCCTCCCGTGACCCGGGTTCTCGTGCGAAAATCGCTGTTCGCTCCAAGGATAAACGAATCGATCCGCAAGGTGCCTGTATCGGCATGCGCGGTTCGCGAGTTCAGGCTGTTTCCGGCGAGCTGGGTGGCGAGCGTGTGGATATCGTTCTTTGGGACGATAACCCGGCGCAGTTCGTGATCAATGCAATGTCTCCTGCAGAAGTAGCGGCAATCATCGTAGATGAAGACGCGCATGCAATGGACATCGCAGTGGGAGCGGACAACCTGGCCCAGGCTATTGGTCGTGGCGGTCAGAACGTGCGTCTGGCGAGCCAGTTGACTGGCTGGACCCTGAACGTAATGACCGAATCGGACATCCAGGCCAAGCAGCAAGCTGAAACCGGTGACATCCTGCGCAATTTCATCGAAGAACTCGAAGTCGATGAAGAATTGGCACAGGTGCTGGTTGATGAAGGCTTCACCAGCCTGGAAGAGATTGCCTACGTACCGTTGGAAGAAATGCTCAACATCGACGGCTTTGACGAAGACATCGTCAACGAGCTTCGCGCTCGTGCCAAGGATCGTTTGTTGACTAAAGCCATCGCTACAGAGGAAAAGCTGGCAGACGCCCATCCGGCCGAAGACCTGCTCTCGCTTGAGGGTATGGACAAGGATTTGGCGATGGAACTGGCGGTGCGCGGCGTAATTACCCGCGAAGACCTGGCCGAGCAGTCTATAGATGACCTGCTCGACATCGACGGCATTGACGATGATCGTGCCGGCAAGTTGATCATGGCCGCCCGAGCCCACTGGTTCGAGTAATTGGGCGCGGCCTGAGGAGAGAAGTGCATGACGCAAGTCACGGTGAAAGAACTGGCCAAAGTGGTCGACACACCGGTAGAGCGCCTGTTACAGCAGATGCGTGAGGCAGGTCTGCCGCACACCGCCGCCGAGCAAGTTGTGACCGATAACGAAAAACAAGCCTTGTTGACGCACCTGAAAAGCGGTCACAAGGCCAAGGTGGAAGAGCCTCGCAAGATTACCTTGCAGCGCAAGACCACCAGCACCCTGCGTGTTGCTGGCAGTAAGAGCATCAGCGTTGAAGTGCGCAAGAAGAAAGTCTTTGTGCAGCGTAGCCCGGAAGAGATCGAAGCCGAGCGCAAGCGCGAGATGGACGAACGCCGTGCGGTAGAAAATGCCGCTCGTCAAAAGGCTGAAGAAGAAGCCAAGCGTCGCGCTGAAGAAGATGCGCGCAATCAGCCTGCCGCCAGCCAGCCTGCTTCGGCACCTGCGCAACCTGTTGCTGCAGCCGAGCCTGTGCGTGAAACGCCTGCAGCCGCTGCTCCGGCACCTGCCAGCGCAGCGCCGTCTGCTGACGCTCGCAAGCGTGACGAACAGCGTCGCCCTGACAAGCCTCGTGCTGACGACCGCAACGCCCGTGGCGGCGACGGGGAGCGTAAAAACGCTCCGCATCGCGCTTCGGTCAAGGAGAAGGCTCCGGCCCCTCGCGTTGCTCCTCGCACTACCGACGAGGAAAGCGACAGCTTCCGTCGTGGTGGCCGTGGCAAGGGCAAGCTGAAGAAGCGTAACGCGCATGGTTTCCAGAGCCCTACCGGCCCGGTCATCCGTGACGTTGCCATCGGCGAGACCATCACTGTCGGCGAATTGTCGGCACAGATGTCGGTCAAGGCTGCTGAAGTCATCAAGTTCATGTTCAAGATGGGCACTCCGGTGACCATCAACCAGGTACTGGATCAGGAAACTGCCCAGTTGATCGCCGAAGAGCTGGGCCACAAGGTCACGCTGGTCAGCGACAACGCCCTGGAAGACTCCCTGGCCGAATCGCTGAAGTTCGAAGGTGAGTCGTTCTCCCGTGCACCGGTTGTGACCGTAATGGGCCACGTCGACCATGGTAAGACCTCGCTGCTCGACTACATTCGTCGTGCCAAGGTTGCAGCTGGCGAAGCCGGCGGCATTACCCAGCACATCGGTGCCTATCACGTTGAAACCGAACGCGGCATGGTCACGTTCCTCGACACCCCTGGTCACGCTGCGTTTACCGCCATGCGTGCTCGTGGTGCCAAGGCAACGGATATCGTGATTCTGGTGGTTGCAGCTGACGACGGCGTGATGCCTCAGACCATCGAAGCTGTTCAGCACGCTGTTGCGGCTGGCGTTCCGCTGGTTGTCGCGGTGAACAAGATCGACAAGCCTGGTGCTGACCTCGATCGTATCCGCAGCGAGCTGTCGGTCCATGGCGTGACGTCCGAAGAGTGGGGCGGTGATACGCCTTTCGTTTCGGTATCCGCGAAAATGGGTACTGGCGTCGACGAACTGCTGGAAGCTGTTCTGCTGCAAGCCGAAGTTCTGGAACTCAAGGCAACTCCTTCGGCCCCGGGTCGGGGTGTTGTTGTCGAGTCCCGTCTGGACAAGGGCCGTGGTCCGGTCGCTACTGTTCTGGTTCAGGACGGTACGCTGCGTCAGGGCGACATGGTTCTGGTCGGTTCGAACTTCGGCCGCATCCGCGCCATGCTCGACGAGAACGGCAAGCCGGTCAAAGAAGCAGGTCCTTCGATCCCGGTCGAAATCCTGGGGCTTGACGGTACTCCGGATGCTGGCGACGAGATGTCGGTGCTGGCTGACGAGAAGAAAGCCCGCGAAGTCGCGCTGTTCCGCCAGGGCAAGTTCCGCGAGGTCAAACTGGCTCGCGCTCATGCCGGCAAGCTGGAGAACATCTTCGAGAACATGGGTCAGGAAGAGAAGAAGACGCTTAACATCGTCCTCAAATCCGACGTCCGCGGTTCTCTGGAAGCATTGCAGGGTGCCCTCGGCGGCCTGGGTAACGACGAAGTGCAAGTGCGCGTAGTCGGTGGCGGTGTCGGTGGTATCACCGAGAGCGACGCCAACCTGGCACTGGCCTCCAACGCTGTACTGTTTGGCTTTAACGTGCGTGCCGATGCTGGCGCGCGCAAGATTGTCGAGCAGGAAGGTCTGGATATGCGTTACTACAACGTGATCTACGACATCATCGAAGACGTCAAGAAAGCCCTCACCGGTATGCTTGGCAGCGACGTCCGGGAGAATATCCTGGGTATTGCCGAAGTCCGCGATGTGTTCCGTTCGCCGAAATTCGGTGCGATCGCAGGCTGTATGGTTCTGGAAGGCACTGTCTACCGAAACCGTCCGATTCGTGTTCTGCGCGAAGACATCGTTATCTTTGAAGGCGAGCTGGAATCCCTGCGCCGCTTCAAGGACGACGCTGCCGAAGTACGTGCAGGCATGGAATGCGGTATCGGCGTCAAGAGCTACAACGACGTCAAGGTCGGTGACAAGATCGAAGTCTTCGAGAAGGTCCAAGTGGCTCGCAGCCTCTAAATCGCGAGCTTCAGGAGTCATGGTGGGAGCCTCGCATGCAAATGCCCTGCTTCCCCCATGGGCTCTAAACGCAACGCCCGGTCTGGCAATTGTCAGGCCGGGCGTTTGCCGCTTTCAGACTGTCAGGGTTTGGTCCCGGATCAGTAACAGGTAACAAGCATGGCAAAAGAATACAGCCGTACCCAACGTATTGGCGATCAGATGCAGCGCGAGCTGGCGCAACTGATCCGTCGCGAAATCAAGGACCCACGTGTGGGTCTGGTCACTATCACCGCCGTAGACGTCAGCCGTGACGTGGGTCATGCCAAGATTTTCATGACCGTCATGGGCCAGGACAGCGCGGAAGAGATCGCACAGACCATCAAGGTGCTCAACTCTGCCGCAGGCTTCCTGCGCATGCAGCTGGCACGCGAAATGAAGCTGCGCAGCGTGCCTCAACTGCATTTCCACTACGACGAAAGCGTCGTGCGTGGCGCACATCTCTCGGCATTGATCGAGCGTGCTGTGGCGCAGGACGGCCAGCATCAGGAAGGCTCGGCATCGTCAGATGCAAAGCCTGAAAGCAACGAGGAATAAAGGGTGGCTCAGGTCAAGCGTATACGCCGCAATGTCAGTGGGATAATCCTGCTCGACAAGCCACTGGGTTTCACTTCCAACGCCGCTCTGCAAAAGGTTCGCTGGCTGCTCAACGCCGAGAAGGCCGGGCACACCGGCAGCCTCGACCCCCTGGCGACAGGTGTTTTGCCATTGTGCTTTGGTGAAGCGACCAAGTTCTCTCAATACTTGCTCGATTCGGACAAGTCCTACGAGACTTTGGCGCAACTGGGTAAGACCACTACCACCGCCGACTCTGAAGGCGAGGTTTTGCTCACGCGCCCGGTGACCGTTGGTCGCGACGATATCGAAGCGGTTCTGCCGCATTTTCGCGGGCAAATCAGCCAGATACCTCCCATGTACTCAGCCCTCAAGCGTGACGGCCAGCCACTTTACAAGCTGGCACGTGCAGGGGAAGTAGTGGAGCGCGAGCCCCGTTCTGTTACTATTGCGCGCCTGGAATTACTTGCTTGCGAAGGCGACACAGCACGTCTGTCCGTCGATTGCAGCAAAGGCACCTATATCCGTACGCTGGTCGAGGATATTGGTGAAAAGCTCGGTTGTGGTGCTTACGTCGCAGAGCTGCGCCGTACCCAAGCGGGGCCTTTCACGCTGGCTCAGACAGTTACGCTGGAAGAGCTGGAGCAAGTGCATGCCGACGGCGGCAATGAGGCGGTTGACCGCTTCCTGATGCCATCGGACAGCGGTCTGCTGGACTGGCCGCTGCTGAAGTTTTCGGAGCACAGTTCGTTTTACTGGTTGCACGGGCAGCCAGTGCGCGCGCCGGACGCACCGAAATTCGGTATGGTTCGTGTGCAGGATCACGAAGGTCGCTTCATCGGTATCGGTGAAGTCGCCGAAGACGGGCGTATTGCGCCGCGTCGATTGATTCGGTCAGAGTGACCGGAACCAGTCCGTCCGCAGGCTAGCCTGCGAGCGGGGTGGAATGAGGATGGCTGTCAACAGGCACGGTCATACCTCCTTTTTTAATACGAGGATCTGTCCTCGGCCTGTTGGAAACGTTTCTCCGGAAGCGCTTCCTTGAACAAAAGGATTGCCCACATGGCACTCAGCGTTGAAGAAAAAGCTCAGATCGTAACCGACTACCAGCAAGCTGTTGGTGATACTGGTTCGCCAGAAGTGCAAGTTGCACTGCTGACCGCCAACATCAACAAACTGCAAGGCCACTTCAAGGCCAACGGTAAGGACCACCACTCGCGTCGTGGTCTGATCCGTATGGTAAACCAGCGTCGCAAGCTGCTGGATTACCTGAAAGGTAAGGACGTTAGCCGTTACAGCGCCCTGATCGGTCGTCTGGGTCTGCGTCGCTAATAACGACGTTGCTAGAGGTTGGTTGTCTGTCACGATCCGTCGGGTTTACCCGGTGGGTCTGGCAGGCTCCCAGCCTCAAGTTTTATCTGGGCTGTGGAAGGGGCCGATTCCCCACGCTGCCCAAGAATTCGCAAGAAACCAGTTCCCCAAGAGCCACAAAGAAAGGTAGGAAACCGTGAACCCGGTAATCAAAAAGTTTCAGTTCGGTCAATCGACCGTAACCCTCGAGACAGGCCGTATCGCCCGTCAAGCCTCTGGCGCAGTATTGGTCACCGTTGACGATGACGTCAGCGTACTTGTGACTGTGGTCGGCGCCAAACAGGCTGACGCTGGCAAAGGCTTCTTCCCTCTGTCCGTGCACTATCAGGAAAAAACCTACGCTGCCGGCAAGATCCCTGGTGGTTTCTTCAAGCGTGAAGGCCGTCCTTCCGAGAAAGAAACCCTGACCTCGCGCCTGATCGACCGTCCGATCCGTCCGCTGTTTCCAGAAGGCTTCATGAACGAAGTGCAGGTTGTCTGCACCGTCGTTTCCACCAGCAAGAAGATCGATCCGGACATCGCTGCGATGATCGGTACTTCGGCTGCTCTGGCCATTTCCGGTATCCCGTTTGACGGTCCGGTTGGCGCTGCGCGCGTTGCTTTCCACGAAAGCACCGGCTACCTGCTGAACCCGACTTACGAGCAACTGCAGGCTTCGAGCCTGGACATGGTCGTAGCCGGTACTTCCGAAGCCGTTCTGATGGTTGAATCTGAAGCCAAAGAGCTGACCGAAGACCAGATGCTGGGCGCTGTGCTGTTCGCCCATGACGAATTCCAAGTGGTGATCAACGCCATCAAGGAACTCGCTGCAGAAGCCGCCAAGCCTACCTGGGCCTGGCAGCCGAAGCCTGAGGCGACCGCACTGCTGGGCGCTATCCGTGCCGAGTTCGGCGACGCGATCTCCCAGGCTTACACCATCACTGTCAAAGCCGACCGCTATGCGCGTCTGGGCGAGCTGAAAGATCAGGTCGTTGCCAAGCTGGCTGTCGAAGAAGGCAGCCCGTCTGCCAGCGAAGTCAAAGCTGCTTTCGGTGAAATCGAATACCGCACCGTTCGCGAAAACATCGTCAACGGTAAGCCGCGTATCGATGGTCGCGATACCCGCACTGTTCGCCCGCTGAACATCGAAGTCGGCGTTCTGCCGAAGACTCACGGTTCGGCACTGTTCACCCGTGGCGAAACTCAGGCGCTGGTTGTTGCCACGCTGGGTACTGCGCGTGACGCACAGCTGCTCGACACCCTTGAAGGCGAGAAAAAAGACCCCTTCATGCTGCACTACAACTTCCCTCCGTTCTCGGTGGGCGAGTGTGGCCGCATGGGCGGCGCGGGTCGTCGTGAAATCGGTCACGGCCGTCTGGCACGTCGCAGCGTACAGGCCATGCTGCCGGGCGCTGACGTATTCCCGTACACCATCCGTGTTGTGTCGGAAATCACCGAGTCCAACGGTTCCAGCTCCATGGCTTCGGTCTGCGGCGCTTCCCTGGCACTGATGGACGCTGGTGTTCCAATGAAGGCACCGGTTGCCGGTATCGCCATGGGCCTGGTCAAGGAAGGCGAGAAGTTCGCCATTCTGACCGACATCCTGGGTGACGAAGACCACCTGGGCGACATGGACTTCAAAGTAGCCGGTACCTCTAAAGGTGTTACCGCGCTGCAGATGGACATCAAGATCAAAGGCATCACCGAAGAAATCATGGAAATCGCCCTGGGCCAGGCCCTGGAAGCTCGCCTGAACATCCTCGGTCAGATGAACCAGATCATCGGTCAGTCGCGTAACGAACTGTCGGCCAACGCTCCGACCATGATCGCGATGAAGATCGACACCGACAAGATCCGTGACGTGATCGGCAAGGGTGGCGCAACCATCCGTGCCATCTGCGAAGAGACCAAGGCTTCGATCGATATCGAAGACGACGGCTCGATCAAGATCTTCGGCGAGTCCAAGGAAGCGGCTGAGGCAGCACGTCAGCGCGTTCTGGGCATTACCGCAGAAGCCGAGATCGGCAAGATCTACGTCGGCAAGGTTGAGCGCATCGTCGATTTCGGCGCATTCGTCAACATCCTGCCGGGCAAGGACGGCCTGGTGCACATCTCCATGTTGAGCGACGCTCGCGTAGAGAAAGTGACCGATATCCTCAAGGAAGGTCAGGAAGTCGAAGTACTGGTACTGGACGTGGACAACCGCGGCCGCATCAAGCTGTCGATCAAGGATGTAGCCGCAGCGAAAGCGTCGGGCGTCTGATTGATTTAAGCAGCACTTGAAAAAAGGACTCTTCGGAGTCCTTTTTTTATGAGCGCAATTAGAGGGTTACAAACGGGGGCATGCAAACTGCTCGGTATAAACATGCATCTTGCAAGCCCGGGTTTGGACGAACGGGCAATCTGCACGACTCGGCAAAACGGTGAAAAACATAAGCAATTGATTTTAAAGGTTATTTCTTCTGTCTCATTTTTGGCACAGCGCTTGCGATATACCTGTTAACCCTGCCACCACATGCTGGTGCAGATTTTGAGAAAAACAGGAGTTATCGTATGAAGAAGTTCGCTATTGCCGCTGCTACCGCTACTGCCCTGACTCTGACCATGGCCAACGCTGCTTTCGCACAGACCTCGGCCCAAGCGCCAATGGTTCTGGCAGCTAACACCACTACTCAAGAAGTCAAAGAAGATACTTCTGACACCTGGATCACCACCAAAGTCAAAGCTGACCTGCTGACCGAAAAAGGCATCCCAGGTTCGGACATCAAGGTTGAGACCAACAAAGGCGTGGTTTCCCTGTCCTCCATGGTAAAAGTTACCGAAGCTCAGAAAAACACCGCCGTCGCCATCACCAAGAAAATCAAAGGTGTTAAAGACGTATCGGCTGCTGGCCTGAAAGCCGAGTAATCGAATACTGCTCATGAACAGCCGCAGTCATTGATTGATGGAAGGTTCATGCGAGGCTACAAGGATGTAGCCATTAAAGGCCCCGACTGAAGAGTCGGGGCCTTTTCTATGGCGGTGACAAACAGGCGCGGCGGTATAATCAGTTACGACGCTTGCTTTCAATCCTGACCAGGCGACCACCTTCGAAGCGCAGGTACTGATACATGCCGTTATCAGGTCCGTAGATCCACTCCTCAATCCTCACAGCCTCGGACCTTCGGTAGTTGCTATTGAAGGTCTCTTGAGTGCCCAGCACCTCCTGGCTTACGGGCTCTCCGCATTTCTGCTGCACTTCAAATGCCCGGTCCCCTGTGCTGACCAGCTGGTTACCACAGCGCAGGGTTGAAGTGGCATGTGACGAGGTGGCAACTGACCCGGCCAGGGTGGCGAGGGTCAGGTTGATCAGCAGTTTGATTCGGGTACGTACCAAGGCTTCATTCACTGTCGAGGTGGAGGGGGCTGATGACTTTACCATCTGGCTGAGCCTGACCCAGGTGGGCGTCGACGAAGTACACACGGGCGTCTTCCAGTTTGCCCTTGTCTACCAGGTAATCCTTGATGCTGCTGGCTCTGCCCTGACCCAGTTCACGTAGCAATACCTCATTGCTGCTCCAGAACTTGAGTACGGCGGCACGCATCTGGCTTGTACGTTGTTCCTTGCCCAGGTTTGCCCATTCAGCAGGCGGTTGCTGTTTCAGGCGTGTGCGATAGATACCTTCAAGCATGGGCGCTTTTTCGTCTTCCGGGACCTGTATCAAACCGGCTCTGGCTGGAACCTTGTCGCCGCGTCGCTGGAGAATCTTGTAATACGTGTACTGGTATTCCCGCTCCAGTCGCTGTTGAGCGATCAATGGACCATCACTGCTGGCAGCGCTGGTGCCTTCGATCTCCAGCTTCAGGTCCGGACGCTCCTTGAGCGCGACCGAGAGCTTGTCCAGGGCACTTTGCGCCTCTGCCGACAAATCACTGGAGCCCGGCGCGAAACTCACGCTGCCGAGGTCCTCGGAGCTTCCACCGGCGACCAGGCCGCCGAGCATCTTGAACGGAGCCTGCGCAGCACGCAGCACGAGATTGCGCAGGGTCTGCCAGACAATCGGCATCACGCTGAACTGCGGATTGTTCAGGTCGCCCTCGATGGGCAGCTCCAGAGAAATTCGGCCCTGCGTATCCTTGAGCAGCGCGACAGCCAGACGAATAGGCAAGTCCAGAGCATCCGGGCTATCGACCCGTTCACCCAGTTGCAGTTGCTCTACCAGCACCTTGTTCTGAGCCTTGAGCTGACCTTTGGTGATCAGGTAGTGCAAATCGAGGTTGAGCCTGCCCTTGCGGATCCTGAAGCCGGCGAACTTGCCGGAGTAGGGCGTCAGATTGGTGAGCTCGACGCGCTTGAAGCTGGTGGTGATATCGAGGCTGGCCATCGGGTCGAACGGATTGAGACTGCCTTTGATCGTCACGGGCGCATAGCGATCCACCTTGCCCTCAATGTCCACGGGGGCCGGTATGGGCTTGCGGTTATCGATAGTGCCGATGCGGCCGTTGAGCTGCTGCACGGCGGTGGCAAAGTTAGGGGTCAGGGTCATGTCGGCAAAGTTTGCCGAACCATCCTTGATATTCACTTCGCCGACGTGGATGGCCAGAGGATTCTCTGCCTTGGCCTTGGGTTGTGTTCTGGCTGGTTTTGGCTGCGAGGCAGTCTTGTCATCGGCCTGAGGAATCAGCAGGTCATCGACGTTGGTCGTGCGGTCTTCGTTGATCATGAAGCGCGCATAAGGCTGATCCATGTCGACTTTGGCAATCGAAAGACCGGTGCCGTGCTGGTAGTCCAGCCCTTCGAGTTGCAGTTGCTGCCACTTCAGGAAATCGCGCTGTTTGAGCGTGTCGAGCGTGTGAAGCTGATTGACCTGCGCTTTGCCGGTAACGCTGAACGCCAGCGGTTCAGTGCTTTTCAGGTTGACCGCCAGATCGCTACCGAGCATGCCGCTGCGCAGCTCCAGACGAATGAACGGGCTTATGTAAGCCTGGGCGATGCGCAGGTCGATATCGCGCGAAGTTACGTTGAGTTGTGCGCTGACCGGGTTGAGGTTCACATTGCCTGCTGCGGTCAGGTTGCCCTGCTTGCCCAGTCCGGTATCGAGCTTGAGCGTAAAGGGTGCCTTGTTCAGGCTGTCGAAATTCTGGATGTCCAGATTCAGCGGGCCAACATCCAGTGCAACGGGCTCTTGAGGTGCGCGATCTGCCAGATGGACCATGTAATTGCGCAGTTGCACATCGCGCAGCAACACCTGCCAGGGCTTGTTCTGGGCAACAGGTTGCGCGTTGGCTTTGGCAGCGTTCTCGGCAGTGGCGGGTGCTTCGGCAGCCTTTTCATCCACAGCCGGTGTTTGCGGTGCTGCTGGCCTGGCTGGCTGGCCGGCGAACAGTTTCTGCCAATCCAGTTGCCCGTCGGCTTCGCGCGCTGCCCAGGTTTCCAGCTTCTGGCTGCGGACCTTGCCTACGTTGACCAACTGCTTTGCCAGATCGACCGATGTTTCGCTGACGTCCAGGCGTTGCAGGCGTACCAGCGGGCGGCCGTCGGGGGCGTTCAGGGCGAAGGGTGCAACACTGGCCGAAACATTGGTCAGCTTGAGCTCGGTTTCCTTGGTCAGATTCAGGGTGTAGGCCGTGCTGAAATTCAGCACGCCGTCTTCAAGTGCCAGCGGCAAGGCATCACGCACGTAAGGCCACCACAGCTTCATCTTGCTGTCGGTGACTTTCAGCGTTCCATCGGAGGTGATCGGTATCAGACTGATACGGCCGACCCAGTCGATCTGCCCACCATCCGGACCTGCCGCGACCAGCGTCATGTCGGCATTGTCTTCGGGTAATGTGCTGAGGTTCTTGAGTTCGAAATTGAGTGTGTCGTAGAGAAATTCGATGGGCTGGCTGGGGCGCATATCCCGAAAGTGAACGTAGCCATCGGCCAGTTTGATTTCGTCGATACGCAGCGGGAAGGGTTTGCCGGGTGGCTCGTCCTTGGCAGGTTCGCTGGCTGGCAGCTTGAAAAGTTGCGCCAGATTGAGCTTGCCTTGCTTGTCGAACAACAGCTCGGTCTTGGGTTTGATCAGCTCGATGCGTTGCAGATGCAGGGCCCGTGTCCACAGGCTGTTGATTTGCAGGTTGGCATAAAGCTTTTCAAATGCGACCTGTTCCTTGCCCGGCGTGCCGATGTTCAGGCCCCAGAGCGTCAGCTCCAGTGTGTAGGGGTTGAATTCCAGGCGCTCAAGTTTCGCCGGCACGGTGGCGTAGTTGGCCAATTGCTGATTGGCGATCCGCAGAGCGACACCGGGAAGAATGAAGAACCCCAGCAAGCTGTAGAGCACGATCACAGTCAGCAAGGAGCCAAGTGTGCGTTTCAATCCTCTGGACATGGGCAGCGGCGTCTCTCTATTTTGGAAGCCCTTGGAGTATGGCATGCCTGTTCGGTTCCCAAGGCACTGCCGTCGCCGCTTGTAGGAACTTTCCGGCAGCGCTTTGCGATATCAGCCGCCGGGTCAGAGTTGCAGGATCAGCGTTTTCAGTGGTGGCCGATTATCCAGAGAAGGGAAGTCCTCGGCAGGAAGCATCTCCTGGCAGTCGCGTACCGGGCGTCCAGCCTTGGTGGCACAGCGTAATACCTGCTCACGCCAGTCCTGCATGCTGACCTTCGCAAGGTTGTTGCAGCAGATCAGTACCCCGCCGTCTGCCGTCGTCAACAGCGCTGGCTTGAGCAGGCTTTGATAGTCACGCAGCAGGTCAACGGTGCCGAACGCACTTTTGGCCCAGGCAGGAGGGTCAAGCAGGACCAGATCATACTGGCGCTGTTGCAGCTTCATGTAGCTGGGCAATTGTTGGCTACGGCGCGCTGCAATCGGCAGCCCTGCCAGTTGACGGATCGCCGGGAAATAATCCGACTGGATGAACTGCATGGGTGGCAGTTGCGGGTTAAGCGCGCCATTCTCTCGACCCACGGCCAGGTTGCCTTCGGCGAAGTCCAGATTGCACACCTCGCTCGCGCCACCGGCCGCAGCGCTGAGACCGACGCCGCAGGTATAGGCGAACAGGTTCAGCACGCTTTTACCGGCGCTGTGCTGTTTGACCCAGCCACGCGTGTTGCGCAGGTCCAGAAACAACAGCGGGTCCTGGCCTGCATGCCGGCCGCGGACCCGATAATTGAGTCCCCACTCATGCCCGATGTGGTCGGCCAGGGCCGCTTCGTCAGCCTTGTAGACGGTATCCTGGCGATCCACACGCGAGTTGCCTTGCGAGCGATCGTTATAGACCAGCAGCGTTTCCAGGCCCAGTCGCGCGTTTATCTGCTCGTGAAACGCAAGCAATGCATCGCGATCCAGGCGGGTGTGGAAGCTTTGTACCAGCAACTGCGGACCGTAGCGGTCGATGGTCAGCCCGCTGGCACCTTCCTGGCTGCCGTGAAACAGCCGATAGCAGTCCGTGCCCTGCTGATGCAGTTCGCCCAGCAACGATTGACGATTATCGAGGGCGACGCTGAGCGCCTGATTCAAGGAAGACATGCTGAGCGCCTCGGGCTGGAATAAGGCGCGGGAGTTTAACAGCTAGCGGGCGCTGAAGGTTTTTAGCGTCAGGTGCGTTATTCAGGCCCTGTGCTGTCATACAGCGCCAACATTCCCCTGTTACGGTACTTTTTTGCCTGTCAGCGAGGGGATAACCGTGAGCCAGTTCGATCTCAAGCGTCGCCGTGTCATCCAGGCCGTGGGGGCCGGTTTGCTGTTGCCGGGGCTTGCGCCTGCGGTGATCGCTTCGGTGCAGGACCGCCCGAAAATGGTCGATGGTGTGCAGTCCGGAGATGTGCTCGGCGACAAGGCCATGGTCTGGAGCCGCAGCGACCGGCCTTCGCGGATGGTGGTCGAATGGGACACACGCAGTATGTTTACTCAGCCCCGGCGCGTGGTGTCGGCGCTCGCCGATCAGCGTACCGACTTCACTGCGCGGGTCGAATTGAGCGGGCTGCCGGTCGATCAGGCGATTTTCTACCGCGTCTCGTTCGAGGATGCCCAGAGCGGTGTTGCCAGCGAACCCTGGTTCGGCCATCTGCGCAGCACGCCACAACAGCGTCGTGACATCCGCTTCGTCTGGAGTGGCGACACTGTGGGGCAGGGCTTTGGTATCAACCCTGACATTGGTGGTATGCGTATCTATGAGGCGATGCGCTTGCGTTTGCCGGACTTTTTTATCCACAGCGGTGAAACCATTTACGCCGACGGGCCAGTGCCCGAGCAGATCACCACAGAAGGCGGGCGGATCTGGCGCAACCTGACCACCGAGGCGAAAAGCAAGGTGGCGGAGACCCTCGACGAGTACCGTGGCAATTACCGCTATAACCTGATGGATGAAAATCTGCGCCGCTTCAACGCAGAAGTGCCGCAGATCTGGCAATGGGATGACCACGAAGTCACCAACAACTGGTCGCCCAGCAAGCAGCTTGATGAGCGTTACAAGGTCAAGGACATCCAGTTGCTGTCCTCGCGGGCCCGCCAGGCTTATCTGGAGTACGCGCCGCTGCGCTTGCAGGAAGCCGACAATGGCGGGCGCATTTACCGCAAGATTCCCTACGGTCCGATGCTCGATGTGTTTGTCCTCGATATGCGCAGCTACCGCGATGGAAATGATGCCAATCTGGCCGAAAAACCGGGCCCTACCACTGCGTTTCTTGGCCGCGAGCAACTTGACTGGCTCAAGCGCGAACTCAATGCGTCACGCGCGCAATGGAAGGTCATTGCTGCTGACATGCCCATCGGCCTTGGCGTACCGGATGGCGAGGTGAGCCCCGGTGTGGCGCGCTGGGAAGCCATCGCCAACGGCAATGACGGCCCGGCGCTTGGCCGCGAGCTGGAAGTTGCCGAATTGCTGGCGTACCTGCGCGTGCAGAAGATCCGCGATTGTGTCTGGCTGACGGCCGATGTCCATTACTGCGCCGCGCATCATTACCAGCCGGATCGTGCCGTGTTTCAGGACTTCGACCCGTTCTGGGAATTCGTCGCCGGGCCACTGAATGCGGGCAGCTTCGGTCCCAATGTACTGGACAAGACGTTCGGCCCGGAGCTGGTGTTCCAGAAAGCGCCTCCTGCGCAGAACACCTCGCCTTTCGCGGGTTATCAGTTCTTTGGCGAAGTGAACATCGACGGGCAGACCGGCGAGATGTCCGTTGCCCTGCGCGATCTTGATGGCGTTTCAGTATTTGAGCGCAAATTGCAGCCGACCGTGGAGGTCAGCCGTATTGTCTGACAGAAAATCGGGGTGGGGCAGGTAGGGCTTTCGGAAATTCCTTGCAACATGCTGGTCGTGTGTGGCCTATCATGAGCTACCTAACGACGGGACCGGGTGTGTTGCATGCTGGCTATTTTTCTCCAAACCCTGAACATCACCGCCCCGGTGTTTGCCATGCTGTTTCTGGGCGTATTGCTCAAACGCATCGGTGCTATCAACGACGCGTTTATCGTCGCGGCTTCCGGGCTGGTGTTCAACGTCACGATGCCTGCGCTGCTGTTTCTGGGCATCATTCACGCTGATTTGCACGCGGCTCTGCAACCCAGGCTGCTGATCTTTTTCAGCGTCGCGACGCTGCTGAGTTTCGCATTCGCCTGGGGCTGGGCGATCTGGCGCTGCCCGCAAGAAGAGCGTGGCGTTTACGTTCAGGGCGCGTTTCGTGGCAACAACGGGGTAATCGGCCTGGCGCTGGCGGCCAGTATGTACGGCCCTTATGGCATTTCCTTGGGGGCGATTCTGGCCGCGCTGGTCATCGTCTTCTACAACACGTTGTCGACAATTGTGCTGGCGGTTTACAGCCCGGTGATCAAGTCCGACCCGTGGAGCGTGTTCAAAAGTGTGCTGGCCAACCCGCTGATCATCAGCGTCATCATCGCCTCGCCTTTTGCTTACTTCAGCATAGGCCTGCCCAAGTGGCTGGAGACGTCCGGCAGCTACCTGGCGCAAATGACCCTACCGCTGGCGCTGATCTGCATCGGTGGCACGCTGTCGCTGGCCTCACTGCGTAAAAGTGGCAGTCTGGCGATCAGTGCCAGCGTCATGAAAATGATCACGCTGCCGCTGCTCTGCACGCTGGCCGCCTGGCTGGTCGGTTTTCGCGACGCGGAACTGGGCATTCTGTTCCTGTACTTCGCGAGCCCGACGGCCGCTGCCAGCTACATCATGGCGCGCACCGCCAACGGCAACTACGAACTGGCCGCCGCGATCATCGTCATCACCACACTGGCCGCAGCGGTCACCACCAACGTGGGAATTTTCATTCTGCAATGGGGCGGCTGGATCTAGTCCGGCTTTACGTAGCTGTCGATGACTTCCTGTGCTGCACGGAACGCGTCGATGGCTGCTGGCACGCCGGCATACACCGCGCAGTGCAGCAGCGCCTCGCGAATTTCCTCCACCGTGCAACCGTTGTTCAGTGCCCCACGAACATGGCCCTTTAACTCTTGCGGGCATTTCAGGGCGGTGAGGGTGGCCAGGGTGATCAGGCTGCGGGTTTTCAGCGGCAAACCCTCACGACTCCAGACGCTGCCCCAGGCATGTTCGTTGACGAAGTCCTGCAGCGGCTGGCTGAACTCGGTCGCGTTACCCAGCGCTCGGTCGACGTAGACATCGCCCATTACCTGACGACGGATCTGCTCGCCTTCGCTGATTGTCTTGTCTGTCATGGCATTCCCCTTGTATCGATGCGGGTTGAGGTCAGTGCTGGCGTCGCCATGCGCGGATCGTGCCCCAGGCAACGACAACGCCGAGCACAGGCAGAGCCAGGGTAAGCATTTTTGTCTCGAGCCTTTCGGCCAGTGCCATTCCGGTGCTGATCGCTAGAATATGCAGCCCGTACGTCAGGTACAACGACAGCAGAAACAGACCTTCCATGCGGTCTATCCGGTAGCCGGAATAGAACAGCGGCACACAAAGCAGCGAAACACCGAGCATGATCGGCAGGTCGAACACCATCGCATTCGGAGAGATCGTCAGCGGCACCGGGGCGAACAGTGCGGTCACTCCCAATACCCCCAGCAGGTTGAACAGGTTGCTGCCGATCACGTTCCCCACTGCAATATCCCGTTCGCCACGAAACGCCGCGATCATCGAGGTCATCAGGGCAGGCAGTGAGGTGCCAATGGCGATGATGGTCAGGCCGACAATGCGCTCGGAAAGCCCCAGATGGATGGCGATCACGACCGAAGCATCAACCAGCAGGTGCCCGCCAGCGGTCAGCAGCAGCAAGCCTGCGGCAAGCATGAGGATGCGCGTGAAGGTACGTGGTTTCTCTGTTGTTTCGGCATGGCCGTGGCGCGGTGTGTGACCGCCCTGGCGGATGATGACGATCAGGCAGACCAACAGCCCGGTCAGCAGCAGTGCACCGTCAAATTTGCTGAATTCGCCGTTCCATGATAGGCCGATGGCCAGCAGGCAGGCGCCGATCATCAGCGGAATATCGATGTGCAGCACCTGGCGGGCAACGCGTAACGGAATGATCAGCGCGCATACGCCAAGAATCACCAGGACATTGAAAATGTTACCGCCGATGACGCTGCCTACGGCGATGTCGGTGTTATCGGCAAACGCCGCTTGCAGGCTTACCGCCATTTGCGGCGCACTGGTGCCCATCGCCACCACGGTCAGGCCGATGATCAGTGGCCTGACCTTGAAAATCGCCGCCAGATGCACTGCCGCACGCACTGAAAGTTCTGCCCCGATCAGCAGCAATAGCAGGCCGCTGAGCATTTGAATGAGCGCGGGGGCGGGCAGGGCCGATAGCTGGAGAATACGAGTGTCCTTGTTGGTGTTGATCGGGGGTAAGGCTAATCGAGGGCCTGAACACGCACTGGCGCGGTGCCGCTACGCAGCATACCCAGTTGTTCGGCTGCTTCGCGAGAGACATCAATCAAACGACCACGCGTGTGAGGGCCGCGATCATTGATGCGTACGACCACTGACTTGTCGTTGTCCAGGTTAGTGACCTTGACGCGCGTGCCGAATGGCAACTGCCTGTGGGCGGCAGTCAGGGCGTTCTGATTGAAGGGTTCGCCACTGGCTGTGCGATTGCCATGATGGCGGGCACCGTAATAGGCGGCTGTGCCGGTTTCGTCATAACCGTGAGGGTCGATGATGTGATTGGCGCACCCTGCCAGTAACGTCAGCAGGCTGCAGGCAAAAATAAGGCGGCGCATGGGTTGGGTTCCTGAGTGCCGGAGTAGTTGTGGTTGACTCTCGTGCCAAGGCTCCATGCTGGCATGCATTTCCTGACGCTCCGCGTCACGACTCGGTGTCGCAGCGAGTACGCAACAGCGGACGCAGAGCGTCCAGAACTGCATTCCCACGCGGAGCGTGAGGAACGATAGGTGCGCGTGTTGCACCGCGTACCCAACAGTGGACGCAGAGCTTCCAGAACGGCACCCCCACGCTGGAGCGTGAAGCACGGTAGGTGCGCGCGAGGACGCCTATCGTGCCAATGCTCCGCGTTGGCATGCATTTCGTGACGCTCCGCGTCACAACTCTGTGTTGCACCGCGTACTCGGGATCAGCCTTCCAGCTTGGCCTTCAGCAGCTCGTTGACCTGCTGCGGGTTGGCCTTGCCTTTGGAGGCTTTCATTGCCTGACCGACGAAGAAACCGAACATCTTGCCGCGCTTGGCTTCATCAGCGGCGCGATATTGTTCGACCTGCTCCGCGTTGGCAGCCAGCATCTCGTCGAGCATCGACTCGATGGCACCGCTGTCGGTTACCTGCTTCAGGCCGCGTTTGTCGATGACTTCATCGGCACTGCCTTCGCCATTGGCCATCGCCTCAAACACCATTTTCGCGATCTTGCCGGAAATGGTGTTGTCGGTGATGCGCTTGAGCATGCCGCCCAGTTGTTCGGCACTGACCGGCGACTGTTCGATTTCCAGGTCCTGTTTGTTCAGCAGGCTGCCCAGTTCGACCATTACCCAGTTGGCGGCCAGCTTGGCGTCACCGCTGATGCTGACCACCTGCTCGAAGTAATCAGCCTGCTCGCGGCTGGAGGCCAGCACACTGGCATCGTAAGTCGACAGGCCGAACTGACTCTGGAAACGTTCGCGCTTCTGCGGTGGCAGTTCCGGCAATGTGGCGCGGGTTTCCTCGAGGAACGAATCCTCGATGATCACCGGCAGCAGGTCGGGGTCGGGGAAGTAACGGTAGTCGTTGGCTTCCTCCTTGCTGCGCATGGCGCGGGTTTCGTTGGTGTTTGGGTCGTACAGGCGGGTCTGCTGGATAACCTTGCCACCGTCTTCGATCAGATCGATCTGGCGCTGGATCTCGCTGTTGATCGCCTTCTCGATGAAGCGGAACGAGTTGACGTTCTTGATCTCGCAACGTGTGCCGAACTCGACCTGGCCCTTCGGGCGAATCGACACGTTGCAGTCGCAACGCAGCGAGCCTTCGGCCATGTTGCCGTCACAGATGCCCAGGTAACGGACAATCGCATGGATGGCCTTTACATAGGCCACGGCTTCCTTGGCACTGCGCATGTCCGGCTCGGAAACGATTTCCAGCAGCGGCGTGCCGGCACGGTTCAGGTCTATACCGGTCATGCCCTGGAAGTCTTCGTGCAAGCTTTTGCCTGCGTCTTCCTCAAGGTGCGCACGGGTGATACCGATGCGCTTGACCGTACCGTCTTCCAGAGTTATGTCCAGGTGGCCCTTGCCGACAATCGGCAGCTCCATCTGGCTGATCTGATAGCCCTTGGGCAGGTCGGGGTAGAAGTAGTTCTTGCGGGCGAACACGTTGTGCTGGCCGATTTCGGCGTTGACGGCTAGGCCGAACTTGACGGCCATGCGCACGGCTTCCTTGTTCAGCACCGGCAATACGCCAGGCATGCCCAGATCGACGAGGCTGGCCTGCGTGTTGGGCTCGGAGCCGAACGTGGTCGCGCTACCGGAAAAAATCTTTGATTGGGTCGAAAGCTGGGTATGAATCTCCAGCCCGATGACGACTTCCCATTGCATGTGTTTCTCCTCAGAAGCCTTCAGGTGCGCGAGTGTGCCAGTCGGTGACTTGCTGATACTGATGCGCCACATTCAAGAGACGGCCTTCCTGGAAATACGGAGCGAGCAGTTGCACGCCGACCGGTAGACCGTCGACGAAGCCAGCAGGCATCGACAAGCCGGGCAGGCCCGCCAGGTTGGCGGTGATGGTGTAGAAGTCTTCCAGGTATTCGGCAATCGGATCGTTGGTCTTGGCGCCGATCTTCCAGGCCGGGTTGGGCGTGGTCGGGCCGAGAATCACGTCGACATCGGCGAACGCGCTCATGAAGTCGTTCTTGATCAGGCGACGGATTTTCTGCGCTTGCAGGTAGTAAGCGTCGTAGTAGCCCGCCGACAGCGCATAGGCGCCGACCATGATGCGGCGCTGGACTTCCGGGCCAAAGCCTTCGGCGCGGGAGCGCTTGTACAGGTCGGTCAGGTCTTTCGGGTCTTCGCAGCGGTAGCCGAAACGCACGCCGTCGAAACGCGACAGGTTGGACGATGCCTCAGCCGGAGCGATGACGTAGTAGGCCGGAATTGCGTGTTGCAGGTTTGGCAGGCTGACTTCCTTGACGACCGCACCGAGTTTTTCCAGCTCCTTGACGCTTTCATGCACCAATTGCGCGATACGCGGGTCCAGGCCCGCGCTGAAATACTCTTTCGGCACGCCAATACGCAGGCCCTTGAGCGAGGTGTTGAGGCAGGCTGAGTAGTCCGGAACCGGCTCGTCGATGCTGGTCGAGTCCTGTGGGTCGAAGCCGGCCATGCCTTGCAGCAGCAGTGCGCAATCTTCAGCGGTGCGCGCCATTGGCCCTGCCTGATCGAGGCTTGAAGCGTAGGCAATCATGCCCCAGCGCGACACACGACCGTAGGTAGGTTTGAGGCCGGTGAGGTTGGTCAGTGCCGCAGGCTGGCGAATCGAGCCGCCGGTGTCGGTGCCGGTTGCCGCAGGTAGCAGGCGTGCAGCAACCGCCGCAGCCGAACCACCGGAAGAACCACCGGGCACGCATTCCAGATTCCACGGGTTTTTCACCGCGCCGTAATGGCTGGATTCGTTGGCCGAACCCATGGCGAATTCGTCCATGTTGGTCTTACCCAGCGTCACCGTACCGGCAGAGGCCAGTCGCGAAACCACAGCGGCGTCATACGGGGCCTTGAAATTGTCGAGCATCAGCGAGCCGCAGCTGGTACGAATGCCCTGGGTGCAGAACAGGTCCTTGTGCGCCAGCGGGGCGCCGAGCAGTGGGCCGTTCTCACCGGCGGAGCGCCGAGCGTCTGCCGCCTGGGCCTGAGTGATGGCCAGGTCTTCGGTGAGGCTGATGAAGCTGTTGAGCTGCGGGTCGAGCGTCGCGATACGCGACAGCAGAACGCGGGTCAGCTCTTCAGAAGAAAACTTTTTTTCGGCGAGTCCGCGAGCGATCTCGGCCAGAGTCATTTGATGCATGCAGGCGCTTTCCCTTACTCGATGACTTTCGGAACCAGATAGAGGCCGTCTTGGACCGCTGGTGCGATGGCTTGGTAAGTGTCACGGCGATTTCGCTCGGTGACGGCGTCTTCGCGCAGGCGCTGGGTGGCTTCCAGCGGGTGAGCCAGCGGCTCGATGCCAGTGGTGTCGACCGCTTGCATCTGATCGACCAGCCCAAGAATGCTGTTCAGTGCTTCGGTGGTACGCGGGATATCGGCGTCATTGAGACCCAGTCGGGCCAGATGAGCGATCTTTTCCACGTCGGAGCGTTCAAGCGCCATGGGGTATCTCCAGTGGAATGCTTATGGATTTGCTTTGTTGCCAATTGCGGAACACTATCGCGTTATTACTGTCTCAAGCCGCTAACGTCGAGGGTCGTGTTCGGAAAACCGCCAATTTAGCATATTGGCTCCTTGCCCAAAATCCCTGTCGTTGTTAGAGTTTGCCGCACTTTTTTTACCACGCGTTCCCTAGGGTCCCTTTCCCATGTTCAAGAAACTGCGTGGCATGTTTTCCAGTGATCTATCCATCGACCTGGGCACTGCCAACACCCTTATCTACGTGCGTGAGCGCGGTATCGTTCTGAATGAACCCTCTGTCGTTGCCATTCGTACTCACGGCAACCAGAAGAGTGTCGTAGCCGTCGGTACCGAAGCCAAGCGCATGCTGGGCCGTACTCCAGGCAACATTGCAGCCATTCGTCCCATGAAAGACGGCGTTATCGCCGACTTCAGCGTCTGCGAAAAAATGTTGCAGTACTTCATCAACAAGGTCCACGAAAACAGCTTTCTGCAGCCCAGCCCTCGTGTGCTGATCTGCGTTCCGTGCAAATCCACCCAGGTTGAGCGTCGTGCCATTCGCGAATCTGCCCTGGGTGCAGGTGCACGTGAAGTATTCCTGATCGAAGAGCCGATGGCTGCTGCAATCGGTGCCGGTCTGCCGGTGGAAGAAGCTCGCGGTTCGATGGTTGTCGACATCGGTGGCGGCACCACCGAAATCGCCCTGATTTCCCTGAACGGTGTGGTGTATGCCGAATCCGTACGTGTCGGCGGTGACCGTTTCGACGAAGCGATCATCACCTATGTGCGTCGTAACTACGGCAGCCTGATCGGCGAGTCCACTGCCGAGCGTATCAAGCAGGAAATCGGTACGGCCTACCCGGGCGGTGAAGTACGTGAAGTCGACGTCCGCGGCCGCAACCTGGCTGAAGGCGTGCCACGTGCGTTCACCCTGAACTCCAACGAAGTGCTCGAAGCGCTTCAGGAGTCACTGGCGACCATCGTTCAGGCGGTCAAGAGCGCTCTGGAGCAGTCGCCTCCGGAGCTGGCTTCGGACATCGCCGAGCGTGGTCTGGTCCTTACCGGTGGCGGTGCATTGCTGCGTGATCTGGACAAATTGCTGGCTCAGGAAACAGGTCTGCCGGTGATCGTTGCCGAAGACCCGCTGACCTGCGTGGCGCGCGGCGGTGGCCGTGCGCTGGAAATGATGGATAAGCACACCATGGATCTGCTCTCCAGCGAGTAATTCGCCGGGGTGCCTTTCACGGAGTCTTTTGTATGCAGGTAGCGTATGTGCTACCTGTATGCGTCGTGCTGACACCGAAACAGGGTGCCTATCCCTTTCATTTGTCCAGGCCGGTTACATACCGCATGAATAATTGCCAATCGAAGTTCGATCCAACGATCGTATGCCCCGGAGGAGCGGCCTATTAAACCGCTTTTCGCAAAAGGCCCGTCGCTGGGCGTACGTCTGCTGGTGCTGACCGTTCTGTCGGTTGCGTTGATGGTTGTCGACGCCCGCTTTACGATCCTCAAGCCCGTGCGCAGCCAGATGTCGATGGTGCTCATGCAGTCCTACTGGATCGTTGATCTGCCGCAACGTTTGTATCAAGGCGTTGCCAGTCAGTTCGGCAGCCGCACAGAGCTGATCGCCGAAAACGAAAAACTCAAGACCGAAGCGTTGCTCCTGCAAGGTCGCCTGCAAAAGCTGGCGGCACTGACCGAGCAGAACGTTCGTCTGCGTGAGTTGCTGAATTCTTCTGCGCTGGTCAACGAAAAGGTCGAGGTCGCCGAGTTGATTGGCATGGACCCGAACCCCTTCACCCATCGCATCATCATCAACAAGGGCGAGCGCGACGGCGTTGTGCTGGGCCAGCCGGTGCTCGATGCGCGTGGCCTGATGGGCCAGGTTGTCGAGTTGATGCCGTACACCTCGCGGGTCCTGCTGCTGACTGATACGACCCACAGCATTCCGGTGCAGGTGAATCGCAATGGTCTGCGCGCCATCGCCAGCGGCACCGGCAACCCCGAACGGCTGGAGCTTCGGCATGTGGCAGATACTGCCGACATCAAAGAGGGCGATCTGCTGGTCAGTTCCGGTCTGGGTCAGCGCTTCCCGGCTGGCTACCCGGTGGCAACGGTCAAGGAAGTGATTCACGACTCCGGCCAGCCGTTCGCAATCGTGCGTGCCGTGCCTACCGCCGCATTGAATCGCAGCCGTTATCTATTGCTGGTGTTCTCGGACGGTCGTTCGCCGGAAGAGCGCGCTGCCGACGCAGCACAAGCGCAGGAATCCATCGACAAGGGCATCGAGCCTTCGGTAATGGCGACCCTGCCGCCGCCGACACCTGCTTTCCCGATGTGGCCGCAGGCAACTGTTCCGGTATTTCCGGGCAGCACTGCAACGCATAAGCCTGCTGCGCAATCGACGACGCCAGCACAAGCACCAGCGGCAACGCCTGTGACACCGGCAAGGCCAGCCGCCCGGCCTGCTGCTTCCCAGCCGCCTGCTTCAAGACCTTCCACTGCTCGGGAGCCTATCGATGGTTAGTCATGTTTCCGGGCGCAATGGTTGGGTGGTCTGGCTGACGTTTGCGATCGGTCTGTTGCTGAGCGTTTCGCCGTTGCCGCAATTCATGGAAATCTTCCGGCCCTTGTGGCTGGCCCTGTTGCTGACCTTCTGGGTTCTGGCGCTGCCGCACAAATACGGTATGACCACTGCGTGGATACTGGGGCTGATGGAAGATGTGCTGTATGGCACATTGCTTGGCCAGAATGCGCTGATACTCAGCCTGATCACGTTTCTGGTGATGTCCCTGCAGCAGCGACTGCGTATGTTCCCCATGTGGCAGCAATGTCTGGTGCTGTTGGTCGTATTCGGTGTGGCGCAGCTTGCGCAGCTGTGGCTGAGTGCATTGACCGGTAACCGTCAGCCTACGCTGGCGCTGGTTTTACCCGCGTTGGTCAGTGCCCTGTTGTGGCCCTGGATCAGCTATGGCCTGCGTGGATTGCGCAAACGTTTGAAAATCAATTAAGCGCAAGGTGAGCGCGACGCCCCGCTGCGTCCCTGGCGTTCACCCGAACAGACACGGAGATGTCCTTATGCCCTCGCTTTATCTGGCTTCTGGCTCGCCGCGCCGCCGCGAACTTCTGACTCAGATCGGTGTGCCTTTTACCGTACTGAACGCTCAGATTGACGAAACCCCCTTCGACCACGAAACCCCGGCTGCCTACGTCGAGCGTCTTGCGCTTGGCAAGGCTCAGGCCGGGCTGTCTGTGCTGGCGGCCGAACAACAGGCCTGCGTCATGGGCGCGGACACGGCGGTGGTGCTTGATGGGCGCATTCTCGGCAAGCCGGTCGATGAGGCGGATGCTCTGGCCATGCTGACGGCGCTGTCCGGGCGCGAGCATGAAGTGATGACTGCCGTCGCGCTCAGTGATCGGCATCGCAGTGAAACCCGTATTGTGACCAGTCGCGTGCGTTTTCGCCCGATTCAACCCGGTGAGGCACAAGCCTACTGGGCCAGTGGCGAGCCTGCTGACAAGGCCGGAGGCTATGCCATTCAAGGGCTGGCAGCGATTTTCGTCGAGGGCCTGCAAGGCAGCTATTCTGGGGTGGTTGGTCTGCCTCTGTGTGAAACCGCAGAACTGCTTGGCCATTTCGGCATACCCTGCTGGCAATGCCTGGAAGGTGACGAGTCATGAGTGAAGAGATCCTGATCAACATCACCCCGATGGAATCACGGGTGGCAGTGGTAGAAAACGGTGTTCTGCAAGAGGTGCACGTCGAGCGTACCCAGCGCCGGGGCATCGTCGGCAATATCTACAAAGGCAAGGTAGTGCGGGTGCTTCCCGGCATGCAGGCGGCGTTCATCGACATCGGTCTGGACCGCGCGGCATTCATTCATGCATCGGAAATATCCATGCGTGAAGGGCCTGCCGTCGAGAGCATTGCGTCGCTGGTGCATGACGGCCAGAGCCTGGTGGTGCAAGTCACCAAGGACCCCATCGGCAGCAAAGGCGCGCGGCTGACTACCCAGCTCTCCATTCCGTCACGGTATCTGGTGTACATGCCGCGCACTGCGCATGTAGGCATTTCCCTGAAAATCGAGGACGAGGCCGAGCGTGAGCGACTGAAAAAAGTTGTCAGCGATTGCGTCGCCCTGGAAGGTATCAAGGAGGCCGGAGGCTTTATTCTGCGCACCGCTGCCGAAGGTGCCGGTGCTGACGAAATTCTCATGGATATCCGCTATCTGCGCAGGCTCTGGGATCAGATCGGCGAGCAGATCAAGACCGTCAGCCCGCCGACAGTGATTTACGAGGACTTGGGCCTGGCCCTGCGTACCTTGCGTGACCTGGTCAGCCCGCGCATCGAGAAAATCCGCATCGACTCGCGGGAAACCTTTCAGAAAACCACCCAGTTCGTGGCCGAGCTGATGCCGGAAATTGCCGACAGGCTGGAGCATTATCCGGGCGAACGGCCGATCTTCGACCTCTATGGGGTCGAGGATGAAATCCAGAAAGCTCTCGAGCGCAAGGTGCCGCTCAAGTCCGGTGGTTATCTGGTGGTCGATCCGGCCGAGGCGATGAGCACCATCGACGTCAATACCGGTGCGTTTGTGGGGCATCGCAACCTTGAAGAAACCATCTTCAAGACCAACCTGGAAGCCGCGACAGCCATTGCCCGGCAGCTGCGCCTGCGCAATCTGGGCGGCATCATCATTATCGATTTCATCGACATGGAAGACGGTGAACACCAGCGTCAAGTGTTACGCACGCTGGAGAAACAGCTGGAGCGCGATCACGCCAAGACCAATATCATCGGTATCACCGAGCTTGGCCTGGTGCAGATGACCCGCAAGCGCACCCGTGAAAGTCTTGAGCAAGTGCTCTGCGAGCCCTGCCATTGCTGTGCGGGCCGGGGCAAGCTGAAAACCCCTGAGACCATTTGCTATGAAATCTTTCGCGAGATCCTGCGAGAAGCCAGAGCCTATCAGGCGGTCGGTTATCGGGTTCTGGCCAATCAGCGTGTGGTTGACCGCTTGCTCGACGAGGAGTCGGGCAATGTGGCTGAACTGGAGAGCTTCATTGGCCGGACCATCCGTTTTCAGGTAGAAACCATGTACTCGCAGGAACAATACGACGTGGTGCTGCTCTGAGGGTGCTGATCGTTTGAAATATGATGACAAGTGCCCTTCGGGTTTCTGGCAGGTATGCCGTTTGATCGAGAATGATGCGTGGGAAACGAGCAAAACCTGTACCTGAACGCACCTGCACACCTGAGCCGGAATCGATTCGCCGATTCCGCTGCTTGCATCCCGCAGCGGAGGGCATCCTGAGATGGGACGTCTTCCTCGTTTTGTTGCAACCCTGACCCGTTGGGGTCTGAGCCTGTGCGCACTGATTTTGGTGCTCGCGGCGTTGTACGTAAGTCTCGGGCGTCAGCTTGCGCCGCTGGTTGCCGAATACCGTGTCGATGTGGAAACCAGGGCCAGCAGCGCGCTGGGCATGCCGTTGAGTATTGGCAGCCTGGAAGGCAGCTGGAGCCGGTTTGCCCCGGTATTTCTGGCCCACGACGTCATGGTCGGAGAGGGTTCCAGTGCTGTGCGTCTTGATCGTGTGAGGGTTGTTCCCGACCTCTGGGAAAGCCTGCTGGCGCGTCAAGTGCGTATTGCTCATCTCGAGGTGGACGGCCTGCAGTTCATGCTCAGGCAGGACAAGGAGGGCAACTGGTCGGTACAGGGCTTGCCAGTGCGCAACGACAGCCCGTTCGACCCCGGGCAAGTGCTTGAGCAGATGCAGATGGTCTCGCACTTGTCGCTGCTCGACAGCCAGGTCACTGTGCAACCGTTTGACGCTGCGCCGCTGACCCTGACCTATGTAAACCTCAGTCTGGCCACTGGCAGTTATCACCAGCGCCTTGATGCGCGCCTGACGCTGCCGGATGGCCAGCCGTTTGCGCTGAATGTGCGTTCGCGTATCCAGGCCAGTCAGTGGAAGGACGGCGAGGCAGATGTCTATGCCAGCCTGCCGCAAAGCGACTGGGCCAAGTGGCTGCCAAAAAGCCTCACGCGGGAATGGACACTGTCGAAGCTGCAGGCCGGTGGCGAGCTGTGGATGAGCTGGGGCAAGGGCACTGTGCAAAGTGCGACTGCGCGGCTTAATGCGCCGCATGTCAAAGGCGCTTATGCCGGTCGCAAACCCTCGACGGTCGACAACCTCGCGCTCAACGCCTGGTTTGCGCGCACCGACACAGGTTTCGACCTGAAACTCGATTCACTGGCGATGAGTCTGGGCGACAAGCGCTGGGAAAGCCGCCTGCAACTCACGCAAACCGCTGCGACGCCCGACAGCGAAGAACTCTTGCATGTGCAGGCCGATCGCCTGGACCTTACACCGCTCACGCCGCTGATCGACTCCCTCGCGCCGTTGCCGGAGAAAGCCATGGCAGTGGTCGACGGCCTCAAGGTGACGGGCGGGCTGCGTAACGTGTTGCTGGATTACCGGCCACAGGCAACCGGCGACAAGCGCTTGGGCTTTGCCGCCAATCTGGACAAGGTGGGTTTCAACGCCTATCGCGGGGCCCCGGCGGCCGAAAATGTCACCGGCGCCATCAGCGGCGATCTGGGCCATGGCGAACTGCGGCTCGACACCAATGACTTTATGCTTCATCTGGACCCTATCTTCGCCAAGCCCTGGCGCTACCAGAAGGCCAATGCCCGTCTGAACTGGAAACTCGATGATCAGGCGTTCACCCTGATCGCTCCGTATATCAAGGTGCTCGGCGACGAAGGCAAGATCGCGGCAGACTTTCTGATCAGGATTCATCTCAGCCATGATCAGGAAGACTACATGGACCTGCGGGTCGGCATGGTCGACGGCGATGGTCGTTACACCAGCAAGTATCTGCCTACAGCCCTCAGTCCCGAGCTCGATCGCTGGTTGCGTACCGCTGTGGTGAGTGGTGCGGTCAAGCAGGGCTTCTTTCAGTATCAAGGGTCGCTGAACAAGAGTTCGCCCGACACCGCGCGCGTCATCAGCCTGTTTTTCGATGTCAGCAACGCAACGCTGGCTTTCCAGCCGGGCTGGCCTTCGTTGACCGGTGTCGACGGCAAGGTCTACGTCGAAAACAGCGGCGTGCGAGTCAAGGCAAGCAAAGGGCAGTTGCTCGATACCAAAATAAGCAACGTGCTGGTCAATATTCCCCACGTCCCGGCAGGTCAGGACAGCCACCTGCTGGTCGATGGCAGTTTCTCCGGCAATCTGATCGATGGCCTGAAGATTCTCCAGCAAGCGCCCATCGGCACGGCCAGCACGTTTGCCGGATGGACCGGGGAAGGTCCGCTGGATGGCAAGCTGAAGCTTAATATCCCGCTGGCCAAGGGCGTCGAGCCAAAGGTTGTGGTGGATTTCAGTACCGACAATGCGCGTCTGAAGCTGGTCGACCCGGTGCTGGAATTGACCCGCCTCAAGGGCGATTTCCGCTTTGACAGCGCCAAAGGGCTGAGCGGCAAGGGCATCAAGGCGCAAGCATTTGATCGTCCCGTGACCGCAGAAATCTCCGCCGAAGGCAAGCCAGGCGACAACGTGACACGCATTGTGGCAAGCGGGCAGATTACCGTGAAGCGCCTGACCGACTGGTTGAGCGTTACCCAGCCGCTGCCGGTGTCGGGTGACTTGCCGTATCAGCTGCAATTGACTCTGGACAGCAAGGACAGCCCACTGGTGATCAACTCCACACTCAAGGGCGTGGCAATCGATCTGCCTGCACCGTTTGGCAAGACTGCCGAGGAGGAGCGTCCCAGCGAATTCCGCATGACCCTGCAAGGCGCGGAGCGCAGGCTTGGTGCGGCGTATAACGATCAGGCCAACTTTGCTTTTGCCGCACCGAATGGCAAATTTGCCGACGGTCGCGGCGAGCTTTATCTCGGGCGCGGCGGGGCGATAGTGCCGGACTCCAAAGGGCTGCGGATTCGTGGCGAATTGTCTGAGCTGGACGTAGCGCCCTGGCAGGAACTGGCTGGACGATATACCGGTAATGATCCGGGCGGCAGCGCAAAACAACTGCTTAACAGCGTCGACCTACAGATCGGCAAGCTGACGGCGATGGGCACCACGCTGGATAACGTGCGTGTTCAATTGCAGCGCAATGCCGCGGCATGGGCCTTGTCGCTGGACAGCGCGCTGGCCAAGGGCACTGCCTTGCTACCCGACGCGAAGTCCGCGCCGATCGGTATCAACATGCTCTACGTGCGACTGCCTGCGTCTGATCCGAATGCGGCGGTGGTCGAGAACGCGCCTGACCCTCTGGCGGATATCGACCCGCACAATATTCCTGCGCTGGACGTGAAGATTGCCCAGCTGTTTCAGGGCGACCAGTTACTGGGTGCCTGGTCGCTTAAAACCCGCCCGACGGCGACCGGTATGCGCATGTCCGACCTGAGTCTGGGGCTCAAAGGTATTTTGCTCGAGGGCGATGGTGCCTGGGAGGGCACTCCGGGGTCTAGCAGCAGCTCGTTCAAGGGGCGTGTGGCAGGCAAGAATCTGGCAGACGTGCTCAAGGCCTGGAACTTCGCGCCGACGGTCACCAGTGAAAGTTTCGAAATGAATGTCGACGGACGCTGGCCAGGTTCGCCTGCCTGGGTGGGTCTCAAGCGCTATTCCGGCAGCCTGGATGCGACGTTGAACAGAGGCCAGTTTGTCGAGGTAGAAGGCGGTGCTCAGGCGCTGCGGGTATTTGGATTGTTGAATTTCAACTCCATCGGCCGTCGCCTGCGCCTGGACTTCTCCGACCTGCTGGGCAAAGGGCTCAGTTACGACCGGGTCAAAGGGCTGCTGGTCGCCAGTGATGGCGTTTATGTGACCCGCAACCCGATTACCCTGACCGGGCCATCGAGTAATCTGGAGCTCAACGGTACGCTGGACATGGTCCGCGACCGCGTTGATGCGAAGCTGCTGGTGACCTTGCCGGTGACCAATAACCTGCCGATCGCCGCACTGATTGTTGGCGCGCCCGCCATTGGCGGGGCGCTGTTTCTGGTCGACAAGTTGCTGGGCGACAGGGTTGCCCGTTTCGCCAGCGTGCAATACAAGGTCGAAGGGCCCTGGAAGGAGCCGAAGATCACGTTCGACAAGCCATTTGAAAAGCCCCAGTAGCGCCTCATGGAGTACAGTGGTGGCCAGGTCATCAAGGAGCGGGTTGCCATGTCCTTTGCTGTGATTCAGATGGTCAGCCAGAGTGATGTCCAGGCTAATCTGGCCAGTGCTCGCCGGTTGCTGGAGCAGGCAGCCGAAGGCGGCGCGCGGCTCGCGGTGCTGCCCGAAAACTTTGTTGCGATGGGTCGGCGTGACGTAGCCGACATCGGTCGTGCCGAAGCTCATGGGCAAGGGCCAATCCTGCCATGGTTGAAACTGGCCGCTCGCGACCTCAAGTTATGGATTGTTGCCGGAACCTTGCCACTGCCGCCGGATGAGCGACCCGATGGCAAGGTGACGGCGTGTTCGCTGCTGATCGATGAACACGGTGAGCAGGTGGCCCGGTATGACAAGCTGCACCTGTTTGATGTGGATGTCGCTGACAATCGGGGCCGCTACCGTGAATCCGATGACTATGCTCATGGAAACAATGTGGTGGTCGCCGATACACCCGTGGGGCGCGTAGGGCTGACAGTCTGTTACGACCTGCGCTTCCCCGAGCTGTACACCGCGCTGCGGGAGGCTGGTGCTGAGCTGATTACCGCGCCGTCAGCGTTCACTGCGGTAACGGGGGCTGCGCACTGGGATATTTTGATCCGGGCGCGCGCCATCGAAACCCAGTGTTACGTGCTGGCGGCGGCACAGGGCGGGGTCCATCCGGGACCTCGCGAGACTTACGGACACGCGGCCATCGTTGATCCATGGGGCCGCGTACTGGCCGAGCAGGCACAGGGTGAAGCCGTGCTGCTGGCCAAGCGCGACAGTCAAGAACAGGCGTCCATACGGGCGCGGATGCCGGTGTCCAGTCACCGGCGCTTTTTTTCGCAGGACGCCATGCGGCCTGCTTCGGAGTGAATATGAGTGATCTGTCCTCAGTCAGCGAACACCTTCTGGCACCCGGCGGCCTTAGCCTCGACAGCCTGCAATCGGTGCTCGGTGAGCTTGCCGGTCCTGGTATCGACGCGGCCGATCTGTATTTCCAAGGCATGATCTCCGAGTCCTGGTCGCTCGAGGACGGCATCGTCAAGGAAGGCAGTTTCAATCTAGATCAAGGCGTGGGCGTGCGCGCTCAGTCGGGCGAAAAGACCGGTTTCGCTTACAGCAACGCGATCACTGAGGACGCACTGCGCACCGCTGCCCGTGCTGCCCGTTCCATCTCCCGCGCCGGACAGAATGGCCGGGTGCAGGCCTTCACCTCGCAGGACGTGGCCCAGTTGTACGCCCCGGATAATCCCCTGGAAGTGCTGAGCCGCGCCGAGAAGGTCGAACTGCTCAAACGCATTGACGTCGCGACTCGCGCGCTGGACTCGCGTATTCAGCAGGTGTCGGTGAGCATGGCCGGTGTCTGGGAGCGCATTCTGGTGGCCGCCGCCGATGGCAGTCTGGCCGCCGATGTGCGTCCGCTGGTGCGCTTCAACGTCAGTGTCATCGTCGAGCAGAACGGCCGCCGCGAGCGGGGCGGGCATGGCGGTGGCGGGCGTACGGATTACCGTTATTTCCTGACCGATGATCGTGCCATGGGCTACGCGCGCGAAGCGTTGCGTCAGGCGCTGGTCAACCTGGAAGCGATTCCGGCTCCGGCAGGCACATTACCGGTGGTACTGGGTTCCGGCTGGTCCGGCGTGCTGCTGCACGAGGCGGTCGGCCACGGTCTTGAAGGTGACTTCAACCGCAAGGGCAGCTCAGCCTACAGTGGGCGCATGGGCGAGATGGTTGCATCGAAACTTTGCACGATTGTTGACGACGGTACCCTCGCAGGGCGTCGCGGCTCGCTGAGTGTCGATGACGAAGGCACACCAACCGAGTGCACCACACTGATTGAGAACGGCGTGCTCAAGGGCTACATGCAGGACAAGCTCAATGCCCGCTTGATGGGTGTCGCACGCACTGGTAATGGTCGTCGCGAGTCCTATGCGCACCTGCCGATGCCACGCATGACCAATACCTACATGCTGGGCGGGCAGAGCGACCCGCAGGAAATCATCGCCTCGGTCAAGCGCGGTATTTACTGCGCCAATCTGGGTGGCGGTCAGGTGGATATCACCAGCGGCAAGTTCGTCTTTTCGACCAGCGAGGCTTATTTGATCGAGGACGGCAAGATCACTGCGCCGGTCAAGGGTGCGACCTTGATCGGTAACGGGCCGGAAGCCATGAGCAGGGTATCGATGGTGGGCAACGACCTGTCGCTGGACAGCGGCGTGGGGACGTGCGGGAAGGATGGCCAGTCGCTGCCGGTCGGTGTGGGTCAGCCGACGCTGAAAATCGATGCGATCACAGTGGGTGGCACGGGTAGCTGAAAGTGAGTCGGGGCTGGCCGCTTGCTGTTGCCGGCCCCGCGGTTGAAATCAACGCAAACCGCGTTGAAGTTCGTCCAGCTCACGGATGTATTTGAAGATTTTGCGGCTGGTGGCCGGCGGTTTGTTACGTGCGACTTCGTGTTGCGCCTGACGAATCAGCGAGCGCAGCTGCTGACGGTCGGCATCGGGGTATTCGACAACGAATTTCTCGAGGTCGGCGTCATCACCCGCGATCAGGCGATCACGCCAGCGCTCCAGATTGTGAAAACGTTCGTTGTATTGGCGAGTGGAGGCATCGAGTTGGTCCAGCAACACCAGAATGGCTTCCTGGTCCTGATCGCGCATCAGCTTGCCAATGAACAGAATATGCCGCTTTCGCGCGATGTTCGCCGTGTGCTTGGGCGCTTCGGCCAGGGCCTTGCGCAAAGCGTCGGTCAGCGGCAGCTTGGCCAGCACATCGGCTTTGAGTGTTGTCAGTCGCTCGCCGAGGTCGACCAGAGCATGCAGCTCTCGTTTGACCTGGGTTTTGCTTTTCTCCCCGTCGAGGGAGTCGTCGTAAGAATCAACCATGGGGGCAGTCCGCAAAGAAACGCCGCCATGATAACCAGTCGTGGGCCGCTTGTCCGGCCCGGTCGGTATTCGGCCTGTGCTGAAAGAAGAATTTGATGGAGAAAGTCATGAGTGCAACCCAAAGCGTCGGTCCGCAAGCCTTGCCCGAACTGCAGGAGCAGGTCGAGCAGATCATCGCCGAAGCCCGGCGTCAGGGCGCCAGCGCCTGCGAAGTCGCAGTGTCGGTGGATCGGGGGCTGTCGACATCGGTCCGTCAGCGTGAAGTTGAAACCGTCGAGTTCAACCGCGATCAGGGTTTCGGTATCACCCTGTATGTCGGGCAGCGCAAAGGCTCGGCCAGCACCTCGGCCACGGGTGCCGATGCCATTCGCGAAACCGTCGCCGCAGCACTGGCGATTGCCGAGCACACCTCCGAAGACGAAAGCTCCGGGCTGGCTGATGCTGCGCTGATGGCCAAAGAAGTCATGGATTTCGACCTTTATCACTCCTGGGACATAACGCCCGAGCAGGCCATCGAGAAAGCGCTGATCTGCGAAGCCGCGGCCTTCGACGCCGACAGCCGGATCAAGAACGCCGACGGCACCACCCTCAATACCCATCAGGGCTGCCGTGTGTATGGCAATAGCAATGGCTTCATTGGCGGTTACGCATCAACGCGGCACAGCCTCAGTTGCGTGATGATTGCCGAGGGTGAAGGCCAGATGCAGCGTGATTACTGGTACGACGTCAATCGCCAGGGCGAGTTGCTGGCAGACGCCCAGAGCATTGGTCGCAAGGCTGCGTTGCGTGCGGCGAGCCGCCTGGGTGCGCGTCCTGTGCCGACCTGTGAAGTGCCGGTGCTGTTTGCTGCTGAATTGGCAGGTGGTCTGTTCGGCAGCTTTCTCGGTGCCATTTCCGGTGGCAACCTGTACCGTAAATCGTCATTTCTGGAAGGTGCCCTGGGTCAGCGGCTGTTCCCTGAGTGGATGACCATTGATGAGCGTCCGCACTTGAAGCACGCAATGGGCAGTTCTGCGTTCGACAGTGATGGTCTGGCGACGTTTGCCAAGCCGTTCGTCGAAGGCGGCGATCTGGTTTCCTATGTGCTTAGCACTTATTCCGGCCGCAAGCTGGGCATGCCGAGCACCGCCAATGCGGGCGGGGTGCATAACCTGTTCGTCACCCATGGTTCGGAAGATCAGGCCGCGCTGATTCGACGTATGGGCCGTGGCTTGCTGGTGACCGAATTGATGGGCAGCGGACTGAACATGGTCACCGGCGACTATTCGCGGGGCGCAGCAGGTTTCTGGGTCGAGAACGGTGAGATACAATTCCCGGTTCAGGAAGTGACCATTGCCGGCAACATGCGTGACATGTTCAAGCAGATCGTCGCCGTTGGCAGCGATCTTGAACTGCGCAGCAACATCCGTACCGGCTCGGTGCTGATCGAGCGTATGACCGTAGCGGGTAGCTGAGCCAGGCGACGCTTCGCTGGTCCGCGATACCAGGTTTTGTAGGAGCGGACTCGTCCGCGAACTGCCGGGAACCGGCAGCAAAACCAGGCGCCTCGGTGCACCAGATACAGCCAAGGTGGCCTGTTTTAGGGCCGCTTTGCAGGCCTTCGCGGACAAGTCCGCTCCGACGCCCTCCGGGCCGAAGCAGCCCTTCGCTTGTCCAGGATATCCAGGTTTTGTAGGAGCGGACTCGTCCGCGAACTGCCGGGAACCGGCAGCAAAGCGGGCATCTCAGCACCTGTGTATGACGCACTCGCTCAAGATCACGCTTGTAATGATTCTTTATATCATTTAATAATGAATATCATTATTAAGATGAGCTGCGGTCATGGGGTCTGTTCTGCACGAACTGTCTTATCTGGAAAACTGGCGTGGATTGAGTCTGCGGATTCGTTGCGCCCTTGAGCCCGACGAGCCTCGGCTGATCGAGCATTACCTCGCCGAAGGGCGCTATCTGGCGCGTTTTACCGCCACGCCCCAGCCCATGATTGCCGAAACCACTTTCCGTCTTTTGATAGACACCGCACGCGATACGGCATTGCCGTGGCACTGGCGCTGCCTGTGTCTGGATCAGGCTTGGCGTCCGCTGCGTGATTTACAGGCAATCGCCTCCACGCCTGCGCGGCGTCAGCGCTGGCAAGCCTGTGTTCATCAACTGGCGACCTGCGTGCTACAGCCCTCGATTTCCCTCTCTGAACTGGTGCAAGGACATTGCGATGAGTAATACCCGTATCGAACGCGACAGCATGGGCCAGCTACAGGTCCCGGCCGAGGCCCTTTACGGCGCGCAGACTCAGCGTGCGGTGCAAAACTTTCCGATCAGCCATCAACGTATGCCCCGGCAATTCATTCGCGCCCTGTTGCTGGCCAAGGCGGCCGCAGCGCAGGCGAACCTGGAGCTGGAGCAGATCAGCGAGGGGCAGAGCGGGGCGATTGTCAGTGCCGTGAAGGACCTGCTGGCCAGTGACTACATGGCGCATTTTCCGGTCGATATCTTTCAGACCGGTTCCGGCACCAGTACCAACATGAACGCCAATGAGGTGATCGCCACACTGGCCACGCGCGTGCTGGGCGAAGAGGTCAACCCCAATGACCACGTCAACTGCGGGCAGAGCAGCAATGACATCATCCCGACCACGATTCATGTGAGCGCTGCACTGGCCCTGCACGAACAACTGCTGCCTGCGCTGGCCCATCTGGTGCAAGTGACTGAACACAAAGCCGAGCAGGTTCATGCCTTCGTCAAGACCGGCCGTACGCATCTGATGGACGCCATGCCCGTGCGCATGAGCCAGGTGCTCAACGGCTGGTCACAGCAGATTCGCGCCAACGTCGAGCATCTGCAAGGTCTCCAGCCGAGCCTGCAGTCACTGGCACAGGGCGGCACCGCAGTCGGTACCGGGATCAACGCGCATCCTGAGTTTTCGGTTCGTTTCGGTCGTCAGTTGAGCACGTTGACCGGTGTGCAATTCGCGCCCGGCAAGAACCTGTTCGCGTTGATCGGTTCGCAGGACACCGCGGTCGCGGTATCCGGCCAGCTCAAAGCCACGGCGGTGTCGCTGATGAAAATTGCCAACGACCTGCGCTGGATGAATTCGGGGCCACTGGCAGGGCTGGGTGAGATCGAGCTGGAGGCGTTGCAGCCGGGCTCATCGATTATGCCGGGCAAGGTCAACCCGGTCATTCCGGAAGCCACCGCCATGGTCGCCGCGCAAGTGATCGGCAACGACGCGACGATTACCGTGGCGGGGCAGTCCGGCAACTTCGAGCTTAACGTGATGCTGCCGATCATCGCCCAGAACCTGCTCAGCAGCATCGAACTGCTGGCCAACTCCAGTCGGCTGCTGGCTGACAAGGCGATTGCGAGCTTCAAGGTCAATGAATCCAAGCTCAAGGAAGCACTTTCGCGTAATCCGATTCTGGTGACGGCCCTCAACCCGATCATTGGCTATCAGAAAGCCGCCGAAATTGCCAAGACCGCTTACAAGCAGGGCCGCCCGGTCATTGACGTCGCCCTTGAGCACACCGATTTGCAACGCAGCGAACTGGAAGCGCTGCTCAACCCAGAAAAACTCACCGCTGGCGGTATTTGATTCCAGCCAGCCAACGTCCCCTGGAGGTATGACCATGCAGCATTGGAAACGCACCATCGAGCAGGCCAATCGCTGTTTCAATCTGGGCGAGTGGGTCGAAGCCCGCGAGCTGTACCTTCAGGCGCTGGCGTTGGCGCAAGTGTTGTTCGAGCGTTGGGCGGATGTCGACGAAGCCGTCGCAGCCTGTGTGATTTCTCACCACAACCTGGCTGACCTGCACCTGAGCCTCGGCCAGCCTGAGGAAAGCGCTGAATACCTGTGTGCCATTCATCAACATCTGTTGCGGACCATGCAGGATCAGCGTCTTCCTCCGGCGCTCCGTGAGGCAGCCTTGCGCCACAGCAGCAAAACCTACGCCGAGTTGCTGAGCTTTATCAGTGAACACGGCGAATACCCGCGCACTCATCGGCTGCTGAACAGCAGCAGCGAGCACGCGCGCTCATCGTTGCAGCGCCACTCGGCAGCCACTTCCGGACTTTTCTACGGAGCACATTGAAATGCCTTATACCTTGCCTACACTGCCTTACGCATACGACGCCCTGGAGCCGCACATCGATGCGCAAACCATGGAGATCCATTACACCAAGCATCACCAGACCTACATCAACAACCTTAATGCGGCGGTCGAAGGTACGGAGTTTGCTGACTGGTCCGTCGAGAAACTGGTGGCCAGCATCAAGCAGTTGCCTGAAAACCTGCGTCCGGCGGTCATCAACCAGGGTGGCGGCCACGCCAATCATTCGTTGTTCTGGGAAGTAATGGTGCCAGGCGGGGGCGGTTTGCCAAAAGGCCCTGTCGCCTTGGCCATCGACGAGCAGCTGGGCGGCTACGACAGCTTCAAAGCGGCGTTTACCAAAGCCGCATTGACTCGTTTCGGCAGCGGCTGGGCATGGCTGAGCGTCACCCCTGACAAAAAGCTGGTGGTTGAAAGCAGTGGTAATCAGGACAGCCCGCTGATGAATGGCAATACGCCGATTCTGGGTCTGGACGTATGGGAGCACGCTTACTACCTGCGCTATCAGAACCGTCGCCCCGAATACATCAACGCGTTCTACAACGTGATCAATTGGGATGAAGTGTCTCGACGTTATCAGGCCGCTCTGGTCTGACTCCAGTAACCGGGCCAAGGCAGCTTATGCGCTCAGGAGTATTCGCTATCAACGGTGTGCGGTTGTTGCGGCTCGTCGTAGGCACCGGGCTGCTGTTGGCCGGTATGGCGTTACTGATTGCTCACGGTTTGAGCTGGTTGCAGATGCACTGCTGGTGATCATGGAAGGGGCGTGTTTGAGGGCTTACTCGCCCTCATCAAACCTGTTGTTGATCAGTTCAACCAGGCCATCGAGCGCTTCCTGCTCGAATTCGCCTTCGGTTTTCAGATGGATCTCGGTGCCTTTGCCTGCCGCCAGCATCATCACGGCCATGATGCTTTTACCATCGACCATGGTCTGCTCAGAGCGGCCGACCCTTATCGTGCAAGGGAACTTGCCTGCGACGCCGACGAATTTGGCGGCAGCGCGGGCATGCAGGCCCAATTTGTTGATGATGGTGATTTGACGAGCGGGCATCGCAGTGAAAATCCTTTCAGCTAAGGTCGCGGTGGCGAACCTGAACGTTCTTGAGTGATTGTTGCAAGACCTGGCCGAGCCGTTCGGTCAGGTAGACGGAGCGGTGATGTCCGCCGGTGCAGCCGATGGCAATGGTAACGTAAGAACGGTTGCTGGCTGCAAACCGGGGCAACCATTTGTTCAGATAAGCGAAGATGTCCTGAAACATCTCTTCAACATCGGGCTGCACCGACAGATAGTCGATAACCGGTTGTTCAAGCCCGGAATGGTCGCGCAGTTCAGGCTTCCAGTACGGGTTGGGAAGGCAGCGCACATCGAACACCAGATCTGCGTCGACGGGCATGCCACGCTTGAAACCAAAGGATTCGATCAGAAACGCGGTGCCTGGCTCGGGTTTGTTCAGCAGGCGAAGCTTGAGTGCGTCGCGCAACTGATAGAGGTTCAGGTGGGTGGTGTTGATCTTCAGGTCGGCCAGATCGATGATCGGGCCCAGCAGCGTTGTCTCGTCGCGTATCGCCTCGGCCAGCGAACGATCTGCCGTACTCAAAGGATGGCGACGCCTGGTTTCCGAGAAGCGCTTGAGAAGGGTTGCTTCATCCGCATCCAGGTAAAGCACGTCGCACTGGATGTTGCGTGAGCGGACTTCATCCAGCATTTGCGGAAAGCGGGTCAGGTGACTGGGCAGGTTTCGCGCATCGATGGATACCGCCAGCAAGGGCTCGGCCAGTTCAGTATTGATCAGCGCTCGCTCGGCCAGTTCCGGCAGCAGTCCGGCAGGCAGGTTGTCGACACAGTAAAAACCGTTGTCTTCCAGCACGTCGAGGGCTGTACTTTTACCTGAGCCGGAACGGCCGCTGACGATGATCATGCGCATGTTCAGTTTCCGTTCTGCACGTCCAGCACTACTTGATAAAGCGCTTCAGCACTTTCGGCACCGCGCAGGCGCTTACGCATGTCTTTGTCATCAAGCATGCTGGCGATCTGGCGCAGTAACTCCAGGTGCTCATCGGTAGCAGCTTGCGGGACCAGCAATACGAACAGCAGGTCAACCGGCGCGCCGTCGATGGCGTCGAAATCCACGGGCGTAGCGAGGTGAATGACTGCACTGACAGGCTCGCTGCAGTCAGCAAGGCGACAATGAGGGATGGCAATACCGTTGCCGAAACCGGTCGAACCCAGTTTTTCGCGGGCAACAAGACTTGCGAATACCGTGTCCGAAACCATGCCCGGTACTTCACGACCGATCAGGTTGGCAATTTCTTCGAGTACACGCTTTTTACTGCCACCCGGCACGTTCACAAGCGAGCGGCCGGGGGTCAGGATATTTTCGATTCGGATCATTTAAATGGGCGTTAGCGAGCGGCCGCACCTTTGAGGATGCTTTGCTGCTTTTCCTTATGCTTGAGCAATTGTCGGTCTAGCTTGTCAGTGAGCAGGTCGATTGCAGCATACATGTCGTCATGTTCAGCATTGGCAACGACCTCTCCACCATGGATGTGCAACGTGGCTTCGATCTTCTGCTTGAGCTTTTCGACCGTCATCGTGACCTGCACGTTGGTAATCTTGTCAAAATGCCCCTCGAGCTTCTTGAGCTTGAGCTCAACGTATTCACGAAGGGGTTTGGTCACTTCCAGTTGGTGTCCACTGATGTTGACTTGCATACAGCTTTCTCCTTTGCCAGTGCATAAAGAGACAGGCATGGCGCCTGTCTCTGGGACGCTGTGGCTGGGCCTGCATCACATCAGTCGCTTACGCTCACTGGAAGGCGCTATCCCGAGTGACTCGCGGTACTTGGCGACTGTGCGACGGGCTACTTGAATGCCTTGTGCCTCCAGTAAACCAGCGATCTTGCTATCACTCAACGGCTTTTTCTGATTTTCCGCCGCAACCAGTTTTTTGATGATTGCGCGAATTGCCGTGGACGAGCATTCACCGCCCTCGGAAGTGCTCACATGGCTCGAGAAGAAGTATTTCAGCTCGTAAATGCCGCGTGGCGTGTGCATGAACTTCTGGGTGGTCACGCGCGAGATGGTCGACTCATGCATGCCCACTGCCTCGGCAATGTCGTGCAGGACAAGCGGCTTCATCGCCTCGTCGCCGTACTCAAGAAAGCCGCGCTGATGCTCGACGATCTGGGTGGCGACCTTCATTAGTGTCTCGTTGCGGCTTTGTAGGCTTTTGATGAACCAGCGCGCCTCTTGCAACTGGTTGCGCATGAAGGTGTTGTCTGCGCTGGTATCGGCCCGGCGCACAAAACCCGCGTATTGCGGATTGACGCGCAGGCGCGGTACGGACTCCTGATTGAGCTCAACCAGCCAGCGCTCGTTGTCCTTGCGCACGATTACATCGGGGATGACGTACTCGGCTTCTGTGGATTCGATTTGTGAGCCAGGGCGCGGGTTGAGGCTCTGGACCAGCTCGATGACCTGGCGCAGCTCATCTTCCTTGATCTTCATGCGCCGCATCAACTGGCCGTAGTCGCGGCTTCCCAGCAGGTCGATGTAGTCGGTGACCAGTCGCTGCGCTTCCGTCAGCCAGGGTGTTTTCGCTGGCAACTGGCGCAGTTGCAGCAGCAGGCATTCGCTCAGGTTTCGGGCACCGATGCCTGCCGGTTCAAACTGCTGGATGCGGTGCAGTACGGCTTCGATTTCGTCGAGCTCGATGTCCAGCTCGGGATCGAAAGACTCGAGAATTTCATCGAGGGTTTCGTCCAGATAGCCCTGGTTGTTGATGCAGTCGATCAGCGTGACAGCCACCAGGCGGTCCTTGTCGGACATCGGGGCGACGTTCAACTGCCACAGCAGGTGGCTTTGCAGACTCTCGCCTGCAGACGTGCGTGTGGTGAAGTCCCACTCGTCATCATCGTTGCTTGGCAGGCTGCTGGCGCTGGTCTGGTAAATGTCTTCCCAGGCGGTATCGACAGGCAGCTCATTGGGAATGCGCTCGCTCCATTCGCCATCTTCAAGGTTATCCACAGTAGGCGCGGATTCCTGATAGGTCGGCTCTTGAACGTCGGGATTGGGCTTTTGTTCGATGTTGTCGGCAAGCGGGTCGGAGTTGTCGAAGTCGTCGCCTTCTTCCTGCCGTTCCAGCATGGGGTTCGACTCCAGCGCCTCCTGGATCTCCTGCTGGAGGTCCAGTGTGGAAAGCTGGAGTAAGCGGATTGCCTGTTGCAGCTGCGGTGTCATCGTCAGCTGCTGGCCCATTCTCAAGACTAGCGATGGTTTCATGGCAGGGGCTAAACACCTTATTCGCCGGCGCGCATGCGCCATCTACTACAGGCGCCGAGGCGCCAACTTAAGCAAATTATATGCCTGAAACCTGTGCCTTTGCCTAGAGTGATATGACAAATAAAATATTGTCAACACACTGCACTGGCATCAATCGGCCGCCAAGCGCAAAGGGCAGTCGATTAAAGGCGGAATTCGTGGCCGAGGTAGACCTCTTTCACCAGTTGATTCGCCAGAATGGTCTCGGAATCGCCCTCTGCGATCAGCTGTCCATCGTTGACGATGTAGGCAGTTTCGCAGATGTCCAGCGTTTCACGGACGTTGTGGTCGGTGATCAGTACGCCGATACCCTTGGCCTTGAGATGGTGAATGATCTGCTTGATATCACCCACTGAAATAGGGTCTACGCCTGCGAACGGTTCATCCAGCAGGATGAATTTCGGCGCAGTGGCCAAGGCGCGAGCAATTTCCACACGGCGGCGCTCGCCACCCGACAGGCTCATGCCCAGGTTGTCGCGAATGTGGGTGATGTGAAACTCCTGCAAGAGGCTTTCGAGCTCCTTGCGGCGTGCTCCGGCATCGAGTTCGTTGCGGGTCTCGAGAATCGCCATGATGTTGTCTGACACTGACAGCTTGCGGAAAATCGAGGCTTCCTGCGGCAGGTAGCCGATGCCGGCTCGGGCGCGACCGTGCATGGGTTGATGGCTGACATCCAGATCGTCAATCAGCACGCGACCCTGATCAGCCTGGACCAGACCTACGATCATGTAAAAGCAGGTAGTCTTGCCGGCACCGTTGGGGCCCAGCAGCCCGACGATCTGGCCGCTGTCGATGGAAATGCTCACATCGCGCACTACCTGCCGGCTTTTGTAGCTTTTAGCCAGATGCTGGGCTTTGAGCGTCGCCATTTACTGGGCCTTCTGAGGTTGGTCGGTTTTCTTTTTCGGCTGGATGACCATGTCGATACGCGGACGTGGTGTTGTCACCTTGGCACCGCCATTGGCCCGACCGGCGCTGACGACCTGTCTGACCGTGTCATAGACGATTTTCTCGCCTTCGGAAGTGTTGCCATCATTGATGACCTTGGCCTTGTCGATGAGGACGATACGGTCCTGCCCGGCGTAGTACTGAATAGTGACGGCATAGGCCTGCACGATCGGTTTGTCTACGGCAGGCTTCTGCTCGTAATAAGCCAGATTGCCGACAGAGGTGAACACATCCACTTCACCCTGGGCATTACGCGTGATCGTCACAGTGTTACCGGTGATCTTCATCGAGCCCTGGGTGATGATGACGTTGCCCTTGTAGGTTGCTACGCCTTTCTTGTCATCAAGCTGAGCATCGTCAGACTGGATGTGGATCGGCTGATCGCGGTCGGTTGGCAGGGACCAGGCGCTCGCGCTTCCCAGTGCTGCGCCCAGGCCGAGCAATAAAGGAAGAGTTTTAACGAGCCTCATACTGTCCTCTTACGTTGGACAGCAGGTCCATCCTGCTGTCTTTCAAATATGCTTTCATTCCCTTGGCCGTGGTTACACCGCCGGCACCGTCGATTCTAACGTCTTGCTCGGTCTGCGCATATTGCTTCTGAGGGAATACGGTCATTCGACTGGTAGTGATAATAGTCGTACGTTGTTTTTCATCGGTACGCTCGACACGAACGGAATCGATCAGCTCGACCTGATCGCCGCCGGACGAAACCTCGCCTTTCTTGCTCTGTACATGCCATGGAAACTCGCCACCGCGGTACATGTGCAGGTCGGGCGTGGTCAACAGGGTCACGTCAGTTGCTTTCACGTGCTCGACCTTGTCGGAGGTCATGTCGTACTGGAGCGTGCCATCGGGCAGGTACTGCACGCTGTGCGCATTGATTGCATAGTAGTCGATGACCGTGTCGTCAACGGTCGATACCGGCTGATCCATAAAGCTTTCCGGGCTTATATTCCAGTAACCGACCGCTGCCAGCAGCAGCGCCAGTACCCCGAGCAGCAGGAACTTGCGAATTTTTTTAGTGAACATAATGGCTTCTATAAATAGACGGAGTGAGCCGCTTCAAGGTTGCCTTGTGCACTCAGAATCAGTTCGCAGAATTCGCGTGCCGCACCTTCGCCGCCCCGCGCCCTGGTTATTCCGTGTGCATGCTCGCGTACAAAACTCGCGGCATTGGCAACCGCCATGCCCAGACCGACGCGCCTGATGACTGGCAAGTCTGGCAGATCATCACCCAGATAGGCGACTTGTTCATAACCAAGCTGGAGTTCTGCGAGCAGTTTGTCCAGTACAACCAACTTGTCTTCACGTCCCTGAAACAGGTGTTCTATGCCCAGGCTCTTTGCCCGGCGCTCGACTATCGCAGTCTTGCGGCCGCTGATAATGGCTGTTGTGATGCCTGAGGCTATCAGCATTTTTATGCCTTGACCGTCGAGGGTGTTGAATGTCTTGATCTCGCTGCCATCTTCCATGAAATAAAGGCGGCCGTCGGTCAGTACGCCATCGACATCGAAAACGGCCAGCTTGATAGCCTTGCCGCGCTGCATGAGGTCCTGGGTCATCGTTTCGGTTTCCATTACATGACGCCTGCGCGCAAAAGATCCTGCAAGTTGAACGCGCCAACCGGCCGGTCGTACTGGTCTACGACAACAAGCGCACTGATTTTGTTGTCCTCCATGATTTTCAGCGCTTCGGCGGCCAGCATTTCTGCATGGGCCGTCTTGCCGTGAAGGGTCATGACTTCATCGATGATGGTCTGGCGAATATCGACAGGGCGGTCCAGTGTTCTGCGCAAATCGCCGTCGGTGAAGATACCGGCCAGTGTGCCGTCAGCTTCGACAATCGCGGTCATGCCCAGGCCCTTGCGGGTCATTTCCAGCAGCGCATCCCTGAGCAGGGTGCCGCGTTGAACGCTGGGCAGTGCGTCGCCGGAGTGCATGACATTCTCGACCTTGAGCAGCAGACGACGACCCAGCGCGCCGCCCGGATGGGAGAATGCAAAGTCTTCAGCGGTGAAGCCCCGTGCGTCCAGCAGCGCCACGGCCAGGGCATCGCCCATGACCAGTGCTGCGGTGGTCGAAGAGGTCGGTGCCAGATTGAGCGGGCAGGCCTCGTGCACGACGTGGGCGTTGAGATTGATATCGGCAGCCTTGGCCAGAATGGATTCGGGGTCGCCGGTCAGGCTGATCATCTTTATGCCCAGGCGCTTGATCAACGGCAGCAGGGTCACGATCTCGTTGGTGCTGCCGGAGTTTGACAGGGCCAGGATGATGTCATCGCGTGTGATCATGCCCATGTCGCCATGACTGGCTTCAGCTGGATGCACGAAAAAAGAGGTAGTGCCGGTACTCGCCAGCGTGGCGGCGATCTTGTTGCCGATGTGCCCGGACTTGCCCATGCCGACCACTACGACTCGCCCTTTGCTGGCGAGGATCATTTCGCACGCGCGCACAAAATCGCCGTCAAGACGTTCAAGCAAGCCTTGTATGGCTTCTATCTCAAGGCGAATGGTGCGTTGCGCCGATTGGATCAGGTCACTGGATTGGTTCATGTCTGGAAAGGGTCAGCCTGCTGAAAGGCGGCGATTATAGCGGTAATGAACGATTCCCTCACGTCTGATCGTCGTTGTGTTGTTTTTAAACGAATTTCCTACGCGCTTGAGGGTCTGTATCCACGCCTGATGCCACAACATTGTGGTACAGAATAATACAACGATTACCTGAACCGCTCGGTTCTCTTCTTGGGGGCGGGTGGCGGCGGTGGTATAGTTCGCGGCCTGTTCGGCGCGCCTGGACAGCTGGTCGGCCTCCAAGAACCGACGGCTGAGGGCGGAGGCTGTATCGCAAGGAGTTTAGATGAGTCCTGATGACGCCTATGCGGTCGAGTTGAAAGGTGTGTCTTTCAAACGCGGTACGCGCAGCATTTTCAATAACGTTGATATTCGTATTCCGCGGGGCAAGGTCACCGGGATCATGGGGCCGTCCGGTTGTGGCAAGACTACCTTGCTGCGCTTGATGGGGGCTCAGTTGCGTCCGAGCGAAGGGCAGGTGTGGGTCAATGGTCAGAACCTGCCTGAGCTGTCGCGCAGTGATCTGTTCGATGCTCGCAAGCAGATGGGCGTGTTGTTTCAGAGCGGAGCACTGTTTACCGATCTGGATGTTTTCGAAAACGTCGCTTTTCCCTTGCGCGTGCACACTGAACTGCCGGAAGAAATGATCCGCGACATCGTGCTGCTCAAGCTTCAGGCTGTGGGCCTGCGCGGTGCGGTCGAACTGATGCCCGACGAACTGTCGGGTGGCATGAAGCGTCGTGTCGCGCTGGCCCGCGCTATCGCTCTCGATCCGCAGATTCTCATGTATGACGAGCCCTTTGTCGGGCAGGACCCGATTGCGATGGGCGTGCTCGTACGCCTGATCCGCTTGCTCAACGACGCATTGGGCATTACCAGTATCGTGGTGTCCCATGACCTCAGCGAGACAGCGAGCATTGCCGACTATCTCTATGTAGTGGGCGACGGGCAGGTGCTGGGGCAGGGCACGCCTGAGGAACTGATGTCCTCGGACAATCCACGCATTCGTCAATTCATGACCGGCGAGCCTGATGGCCCTGTACCGTTCCACTATCCGGCGCCGGATTTTCGCGAAGATCTATTGGGGAAGCGCTGATGCGCAATAAGTCACTGATGGACCGGGTACGCCTGTTGGGGCGTTCGGCCATTGATATTGTTACTGTTCTGGGTCGTTCCGGTCTGTTTCTGGTAAACGCCCTGCTTGGCCGCGGCGGCGCAGGCAGCAGTTTTCAACTGCTGGTAAGGCAGCTGTATTCGGTCGGTGTCATGTCGCTGGTCATCATTGTGGTGTCCGGCATGTTCATCGGCATGGTGCTGGCGCTGCAGGGCTTCAGCATTCTGACCAAATACGGGTCCGAACAGGCGGTCGGCCAGATGGTCGCCCTGACCCTGCTGCGTGAGCTGGGCCCTGTGGTTACAGCCCTGCTGTTCGCCGGGCGTGCAGGTTCTGCGCTGACCGCCGAGATCGGCAACATGAAATCCACCGAGCAGTTGTCGAGCCTTGAGATGATCGGTGTCGATCCACTCAAGTACATCGTTGCGCCACGCCTATGGGCAGGTTTCATCTCGCTGCCGATTCTGGCGATGATTTTCAGTGTGGTCGGTATCTGGGGTGCTTCCTGGGTAGCGATCGATTGGCTGGGCGTCTATGACGGTTCTTTCTGGTCGAACATGCAGAACAGCGTTTCTTTCACGAACGATGTGCTCAATGGGGTGATCAAAAGCGTCGTATTTGCCTTCGTCGTGACGTGGATTGCCGTTTTCCAGGGGTACGATTGCGATCCTACTTCCGAGGGGATCAGCCGCGCGACGACCAGAACCGTCGTTTACGCCTCGTTGGCCGTGCTGGGACTGGACTTTATTTTGACCGCCTTGATGTTTGGAGATTTCTGATGCAAAACCGCGCCATCGAAACCGGAGTCGGTCTGTTCCTGCTGGCCGGGATACTGGCTCTGCTCCTGCTGGCCCTGCGAGTCAGTGGTCTGAGCACCAGTGCGAGCACCGACACCTATAAACTTTATGCCTACTTCGACAATATTGCCGGTTTGACTGTCAGAGCCAAGGTAAGCATGGCTGGCGTCACAATCGGCAAGGTGACGGCGATCGATCTGGATCACGACACCTTCACCGGTCGCGTCACGCTGGAGATACAGAAGAAGGTCGATAACCTGCCTTCCGACTCCACGGCGTCGATCCTGACTGCTGGCCTGCTGGGTGAGAAGTACATTGGTCTCAGCGTCGGTGGCGATGACAAGCTGCTCAAAGACGGTGCAACCATTCATGACACGCAGTCGTCGCTTGTGCTGGAAGACCTGATCGGGAAATTCCTGCTCAATACCGTAAGCAAAGACGCCAAGTAAGCCAAGTAAGGAGCTTTAAATGATCTCTATCCTGCGCCGTGGTCTGTTGATATTGCTGGCCACCTTGCCGATGCTGGCCAATGCTGCGGCAACGCCCTCAGCTCACGATCTGGTGGAACGTACCACCAAGGAACTGTTGAGCGACCTGGCTACCAATCGTGAACAGTACAAGTCCAATCCGAGTGCGTTCTATGATGCGCTGAACCGTATTGTCGGTCCGGTCGTCGATGCCGATGGTATTTCCAAAAGCATCATGACCGTCAAGTACTCCCGCAAAGCGACGCCTGAGCAGGTGAAGCGCTTTGAAGAAAACTTCAAGCGCAGCCTCATGCAGTTCTACGGTAACGCGCTGCTTGAGTTCAACAATCAGGGCATCACCGTAGCACCCGCCAAGGACGAAGGTGATGACCGTACCAGCGTGGATATGCAGGTCAAAGGCAACAACGGCGCGCTTTATCCGGTTTCCTACACGCTGGTCAAACTGAACGGCGAGTGGAAGGTGCGTAACGTTGTCATCAACGGTATCAATATCGGTAAGCTGTTCCGTGATCAGTTCGCCGACGCCATGCAGCGTAATGGCAACGACCTGGACACCACCATCAACAACTGGGCTGGCGAAGTTGCCAAGACCAAATCCACCGTAGACGCTGCGCAGAAGCCTGCACAATGACTGAGTCCGCCGTCCGTCTCGTCGGGCCTGGCGAGCTCAGGCTGATCGGTGTGCTGGATTACCGCACCGGGCCGCAGTTGCGCAAGCAGGGTGCGGCACTGATCAAGTCGGGTGATCTGGCCGATCTGACACTCGATTGCTCGGGTGTCGAGAAATCCAGCAGCGTGGGCCTTGCCCTGCTGCTGGCTTTCATGCGTGATGCGCAGGAGGCAGGCAAGTCGATCACCGTCCGCTCGCTGCCTGAAGACATGCGTCAGATAGCCCGTGTATCAGGTCTGACCGAGCTACTGGACACCCACTGACAGGCGTCATCGAAGAAGCCCTTTATCCGGGACCTGCTTGTCGGGCTTCGCATAACATGGGCTTTTTTGTATGATGGCCGACCCGCGCGCGTACAGCGCCGATCGAGGTTAAGCATGCAGGCCGTAGAAGTTAAAAGCTTCCTTGAAGGAAAGCTGCCGGAAATCAAGGTGGAAGTCGAAGGCGAAGGCTGCAACTTCCAGCTGAATATCATCAGCGACGAGTTGGCTGGCCTGAGTCCGGTCAAGCGTCAGCAACAGATTTATACCCATCTGAACCCCTGGATTGCCGATGGCAGCATCCACGCGGTGACCATGAAATTTTTCAGCCGCGCTGCATGGGCCGAGCGTTCCTGAGCCAAATTGGTGTCGAGACTCTAATGGATAAATTGATTATTACCGGCGGCGTTCGTCTTGATGGCGAAATTCGCATTTCCGGGGCAAAGAACTCTGCCTTGCCGATCCTTGCCGCCACGTTGCTGGCTGACGGGCCGGTTACTGTTCAGAACCTGCCGCACCTGCACGACATCACCACCATGATCGAGCTGTTCGGTCGCATGGGCATCGAGCCTGTGATCGATGAAAAGCTCAGCGTCGAGATCGACCCGCGCACCATCAAGACTTTGGTCGCTCCGTACGAACTGGTGAAAACCATGCGTGCGTCGATTCTGGTACTGGGTCCGATGGTCGCTCGCTTCGGCGAGGCCGAAGTGGCGCTGCCAGGTGGCTGTGCCATTGGTTCGCGTCCGGTTGATCTGCATATCCGTGGTCTTGAGGCTATGGGCGCGATCATCGATGTCGAGGGTGGCTACATCAAGGCCAAGGCACCTGAGGGTGGTTTGCGTGGTGCCCACTTCTTCTTTGATACCGTGAGCGTGACCGGTACTGAAAACATCATGATGGCCGCCAGCCTCGCCAATGGCCGCAGCGTTCTGCAGAACGCTGCTCGCGAGCCCGAGGTTGTCGATCTGGCCAACTTCCTGATCGCGATGGGTGCAAAAATTCATGGCGCAGGCACCGATACCATCACTATCGATGGCGTCAAACGTCTGGGCCCGGCCACCTACAAGGTCATGCCTGACCGTATCGAGACCGGCACCTACCTGGTAGCCGCTGCCGTTACCGGTGGTCGCGTCAAGGTCAAGGACACTGATCCGACCATCCTTGAAGCGGTGCTGCTCAAGCTTCAGGAAGCCGGTGCCGAAGTCACGACCGGTGAAGACTGGATCGAGCTGAACATGCACGGCAAGCGTCCGAAGGCTGTCAACGTACGTACCGCGCCTTATCCGGCGTTCCCGACCGACATGCAGGCGCAGTTCATTTCGCTCAATGCGATTGCCGAAGGTACGGGGGCGGTCATCGAGACCATCTTTGAAAACCGCTTCATGCACGTGTATGAAATGCACCGCATGGGCGCTCAGATCCAGGTTGAAGGCAACACTGCCATTGTCACCGGCACCGAAGTGCTCAAGGGCGCGCCAGTCATGGCGACTGACCTGCGGGCATCGGCAAGTCTGGTGATCTCTGCGCTGGTTGCCCAGGGCGATACGCTGATCGACCGCATCTACCACATTGACCGTGGTTACGAGTGCATCGAAGAGAAGCTGCAAATGCTGGGCGCCAAGATCCGCCGTGTCCCGGGCTAGTGGCGTGCGGCCCTGATGCTGCTGGCATCGGGGCCGCCTGTTCTGTCGCGGGTGTGATTTCTGATTCGTTTCACTTCAGGCCGAACAGGCCTGGGGGTTGTCACGCGCCGCTTGCGTCGTGACAAAAGTTTCCTGATAAGGACTTACGTTTCCCATGTTGACCATCGCACTGTCCAAGGGCCGCATCCTTGACGACACCCTGCCGCTTCTCGCTGAAGCGGGCATCGTGCCGACCGAGAATCCGGACAAGAGCCGCAAGCTCATCATCCCCACGACCCAGGCCGACGTACGCCTGCTGATCGTGCGTGCCACCGACGTGCCGACCTATGTCGAGCATGGTGCCGCCGATCTGGGCGTCGCGGGCAAGGATGTGTTGATGGAATATACCGGCCAGGGTCTTTACGAGCCTCTGGATCTGCAGATTGCCAAGTGCAAGCTGATGACCGCCGGTGCCATCGGTGCGGTCGAGCCCAAGGGCCGTCTGCGTGTGGCGACCAAGTTCGTCAACGTTGCCAAGCGTTACTACGCCGAGCAGGGTCGTCAGGTCGACATCATCAAGCTGTACGGCTCCATGGAGCTGGCACCGCTGATTGGTCTGGCAGACAAGATCATCGACGTGGTCGACACCGGTAACACCTTGCGAGCCAATGGCCTTGAGCCTCAGGAACTGATCGCTACCATCAGCTCGCGTCTGGTCGTCAACAAGGCTTCCATGAAGATGCAGCACGCACGCATTCAGGCCCTCATCGACACCCTGCGCAAGGCAGTGGAGTCGCGACACCGTAGCTGATTCATTCACGCAACGTTGAGTTGCGTCCAGCTATCCGTGTCATAGGCAAATTTCTCAGGTGCCTGCGCGGATAGCTTGGTAGCTTTAGGCTCCTGAGCATCCGCCAATTATTGAGGCCCCCGCTATGACCACGCCCACTGCAATTCGCCGACTCGACGCTGCTGACCCGGATTTCGCACGACATCTGGATCACCTGCTGAGCTGGGAAAGCGTGTCTGAGGACTCGGTCAACCAGCGCGTGCTCGACATCATCAAGGCGGTACGTGAGCGCGGCGACGCGGCGTTGGTCGAGTTTACCCAGAAGTTTGACGGGCTGCAGGTCGCGTCGATGGCCGATCTGATCCTGCCTCGCGAGCGTCTGGAGCTGGCGTTGACCCGCATCACGCCGGTCCAGTGCGAGGCACTGGAAAAAGCCGCCGAGCGTGTGCGCAGCTACCACGAGAAACAGAAACAGGATTCCTGGAGCTATACCGAGGCCGATGGCACGGTGTTGGGCCAGAAGGTCACACCGCTGGACCGTGCAGGCCTGTATGTGCCCGGTGGCAAGGCCTCGTATCCGTCTTCGGTATTGATGAATGCCATTCCGGCCAAAGTGGCGGGCGTGACCGAGGTGGTCATGGTCGTGCCGACACCGCGAGGTGAAATCAACGAGCTGGTGCTGGCGGCTGCGTGCATTGCGGGTGTCGACCGAGTGTTCACCATCGGCGGTGCGCAAGCTGTGGCAGCGCTGGCGTATGGCACCGAAAGCGTGCCAAAGGTCGATAAGGTTGTCGGCCCCGGAAACATTTATGTGGCCACCGCGAAGCGCCACGTATTCGGTCAGGTCGGGATCGACATGATCGCCGGTCCTTCCGAAATTCTGGTGGTGTGTGACGGTCAGACCGATCCTGACTGGATCGCCATGGACCTGTTCTCCCAGGCCGAGCACGACGAAGATGCCCAAGCCATTCTGGTCAGTCCGGATGCCGAATTCCTCGACAAGGTTGCCGCCAGCATCACCCGTCTGCTGCCAACCATGGAGCGCGCGGCCATCGTCGAAACGTCGATCAACGGCCGCGGCGCATTGATAAAAGTGGCAGACATGGCGCAAGCCATCGAAGTTGCCAATCGTATCGCGCCCGAGCACCTTGAATTGTCGGTCGCCGATCCGGAAGCCTGGCTGCCGCAGATCCGCCATGCGGGTGCGATCTTCATGGGGCGCCACACCTCCGAGGCACTGGGCGACTATTGCGCAGGTCCCAACCACGTACTGCCGACCTCCGGCACGGCGCGTTTTTCCTCGCCGCTGGGCGTGTACGATTTTCAGAAGCGCTCGTCTATCATCTACTGCTCGCCGCAGGGTGCGTCCGAGCTGGGCAAGACAGCGTCGGTGCTGGCTCGTGGCGAATCCCTGAGCGGCCATGCCCGCAGTGCTGAATATCGAATTACTGATCCCGACTGGAAAGCAGGCAATACAGAGGACGGCAAATAATGAGCAAATTCTGGAGTCCTTTCGTCAGCGGTCTGGTGCCTTATGTGCCGGGCGAGCAGCCGAAGCTGACCAGGCTGGTCAAGCTCAATACCAATGAAAACCCGTATGGCCCGTCGCCCAAGGCTGTCGAGGCCATGCGTGCCGCGCTGACCGACGACTTGCGTCTGTACCCGGACCCCAACAGCGACCTGCTCAAGCACGCTGTTGCCGGTTATTACAAGGTGCAGCCCAATCAGGTGTTCCTGGGCAACGGTTCAGACGAAGTGCTGGCGCACATCTTCCACGCCTTGTTTCAGCACGATGCGCCGCTGCTGTTTCCGGACATCAGCTACAGCTTCTATCCGGTCTACTGCGGTCTGTATGGGATCGATTACGAAATGATCGCGCTGGATGATCAGTTCCGGATTCGTGCCGAAGACTACGCCAGGCCCAATGCCGGGATCATCTTCCCTAACCCGAATGCGCCGACCGGGTGCCTGCTCGGTCTGGACAAGGTCGAGCAGATTATCAAGGCCAGCCCGGATTCAGTGGTCGTCGTTGACGAAGCGTACATCGACTTCGGTGGCGAGACCGCGATCACGCTGGTTGATCGCTACCCGAACCTGCTGGTCACGCAGACCTTGTCAAAGTCGCGCTCGCTGGCCGGTCTGCGTGTCGGCCTGGCGGTGGGGCAGCCTGATCTGATCGAAGCGCTGGAGCGGGTCAAGAACAGCTTCAACTCCTATCCGCTGGACCGTATGGCCAATGTGGGTGGTGCGGCAGCTTTCGAGGACCGCGAGCACTTTGAGTCGACGCGCAACAAGGTCATCGAAAGTCGCGAGGCGCTGGTCGAGCAGTTGCAGGGCAAAGGCTTCGAAGTGCTGCCCTCGGCTGCGAACTTCATCTTCGCCCGCCACCCGCAGCACGATGCTGCAGCCCTGGCTGCGAAACTGCGCGAGCAGGGCGTCATCGTCCGCCACTTCAAACAGCAGCGCATCGCCCAGTTCCTGCGCATCAGCATCGGCACGCCAGAGCAACATCAGGCGTTGCTGGAAGGGTTGAGCGATATCTGAGCTGGTTGCGCGGATCACCTGTCGTAACCACGCTTCGCGCTTGGCGTTATATAAAAATCCAACTGACTATCGTGCCAATGCTCTGCGTTGGCACGCCGCTCTGGATGCCCTGCGTCCTCTTTGCGACGCCGAGCGTCGCGAACTTCACTCCCACGCTGGAGTGAGGAACGATGATCTCCACTCTCGTGCCGATGCGTCGGCGCAGACCCTGTGACGCTCCGCATCGCATGCTAACCTGCAGCGGTCCGGGCAATCCGGGCCAGGCCCGCAAAGGAGTGAAGTCATGCAGTCGAACAATATTCAGCTTGAACCTGCTCCCTTCCTGAAGGCGGGTGAAACAGTCGTGCTTTACGATGGCGTCTGCAAGCTATGCGGCGGTTGGGCAAAATTCATTATTCGTCATGACCGCGAGCGGCGGATAAGACTGGCGACCGTTCAGTCGCCGGAAGGGCAGGCGCTGCTGGAATGGGCTGGCCTTCCACTGGATCGTTTTGACACGATGGCGGCAGTCACCGGTAATCGGCTTTATGTTCGCTCCGAAGCATTTATCGCCGTCATATCGGACTTTCCCGCACCCTGGCGCTGGCTGGGAGTGCTGCGCCTCTTCCCTGCGTTTATGCGCGACTGGTGCTATGACAGGATCGCCCTGAATAGATACCGGCTGTTTGGTCGTCATGACGTCTGCCTGCTGCCATCACCCGATCACGAGCGGCGCTTTCTGAAAGCGGGCTCGTGAGCGAACTCTAGCGCACCACCCTCATTACTCAGGCGCTGCGGCAGGTGTCGGTGCAGGTGGCGGGCGCAGGCCGACCTCGGCGCTCAAGCGCATTTCCTTGCCGTTGCGCATCACGCCTATAGCAATCTTGTCCTTGGGTTTGGTACGCGCCACCTGATTCATCGAGCGACGACCGTCGCCAGCGGGTTCGCCATTGATGCTCAGGATCACGTCACCCAGTTGCAGGCCGGCTTTCTGCGCAGGTCCATCGCGGAAGATACCCGCGACGACAATGCCGGGACGATCCTTTAGTCCGAACGATTCGGCCAGTTCCTGGGTCAGCGGTTGAACTTCGATGCCCAGCCAGCCACGAATGACCTGACCGTGTTCGATGATCGACTTCATGACGTCCATCGCCAGCTTGGTCGGAATGGCAAAACCGATGCCCTGCGAGCCGCCGGACTTGGAAAAGATCGCGGTATTGATACCGATCAGGTTGCCGCTGGCGTCCACCAGTGCACCGCCCGAGTTGCCGGGGTTGATGGCCGCGTCGGTCTGGATGAAGTCTTCGTAGGTATTGAGGCCCAATTGATTGCGCCCGGTGGCACTGATAATGCCCATGGTCACAGTCTGACCTACCCCGAACGGATTACCGATGGCCAGCGCAACGTCGCCGATGCGAATGCCGTCAGAGCGCGCGATGGTGATTGCCGGGAGGTTTTTCAGGTCGATCTTGAGCACTGCCAGATCGGTTTCCGGGTCGTTGCCTATAACTCTGGCAATGGTTTCACGGCCGTCCTTCAGTGCCACCACGATCTGGTCCGCGCCGGTGGTGACGTGGTTATTGGTCAGTATGTAGCCTTCGGGGCTCATCATGACGCCAGAACCAAGGCTTGACTCCATGCGCTTCTGCTTAGGTGTGTTGTCGCCGAAGAAGCGCCGGAACTGCGGGTCTTCGAAAAGCGGGTTGTTGCCCTTGTTGACCATCTTGGTGGTGTAGAGGTTGACCACCGCGGGCGCTGCGGCAATGACCGCATCGGCATAGGACGACGGACCTTGCATGACGTTGGTGGTCTGCGGAGCCTGTTGCAGATTGACATCCAGGCTCGGCAGGCCGACCCACTGCGGATAGCGCTGAATAATCAGCATGGCGATAAGCACGCCAGCCAGCAATGGCCAGCCGAAAAAACGCAGTGCCTTGAACATTTAACAAGTCCTGATGGTTGCGGGCGCAGAAAGTTTTGCCACGGGTGCGCCATAATGGCGGGCATTATACGAGTACAACGCAGCTCTGAACTGCATATTTAGGAGTCTTTTATGGCTGTTGCCCTGAGCACCCTGGTCGAAGAAGCCGACCGCTATCTGAACAGTGCCCGGATTCAGGATTATTGCCCTAATGGCCTGCAGGTCGAGGGTCGGCCTCAAGTGATGCGCATCGTCAGCGGCGTGACGGCGAGCCAGGCATTGCTGGACGCTGCCGTAGAGGCCCAGGCTGATCTGATTCTGGTTCATCACGGTTATTTCTGGAAAGGCGAAAACCCCTGTGTGGTCGGTATGAAGCAGCGCCGCCTGAAAACCCTGCTCAAGCACGACATCAGCCTGCTTGCCTATCACCTGCCGCTGGATGTGCACCCCGAAGTGGGTAATAACGTGCAACTGGCGCGTCAGCTGGATATCACTGTCGAAGGGCCGCTGGACCCTGAAAATTCGCGAGTGGTCGGCTTGATAGGTTCGTTGTCCGAACCCATGACCCCGCGGGATTTTGCCCGTCGCGTACAGGATGCGCTGGGCCGTGAGCCGTTGCTCATCGAAGGCTCCCAGATGATTCGCCGTGTAGGCTGGTGCACCGGTGGCGGTCAGAACTACATTGATCAGGCAGTGCTGGAAGGCGTTGATCTTTTCCTGAGTGGCGAAGCGTCAGAGCAGACATTCCACAGCGCGCGGGAGAACGACATCAGCTTCATCGCGGCCGGTCATCACGCCACCGAGCGGTATGGGGTTCAGGCCCTGGGTGATTACCTGGCCCGACGCTTTGCGCTCGAGCATATCTTCATCGACTGCCCGAACCCGATCTGATCGATCAAACGGCAGGGCATATGCATAGATCGTTTCGATCTAGCTGCATCGCTGATTAGCGATATCACGCATGTTAAAGTGCGCGGCTCGAATACGGCCCGCAGGCCGCCCCGGGGTTTCCCGGTCCATAACGAACGCAATCCGTGAGTAGCCATGGTTGACAAACTGACGCATCTGAAACAGCTGGAGGCGGAAAGCATCCACATCATCCGCGAGGTCGCTGCCGAGTTCGATAACCCGGTGATGCTGTACTCGATCGGCAAGGATTCGGCCGTGATGCTGCACCTGGCGCGCAAGGCATTCTTCCCCGGTAAATTGCCATTCCCTGTCATGCACGTCGATACTCGCTGGAAATTCCAGGAGATGTATCGTTTTCGCGACAAGATGGTCGAGGAAATGGGCCTGGACCTGATCACTCATATCAATCCTGATGGCGTGGCGCAGGGCATCAACCCCTTCACCCACGGCAGCGCCAAACATACCGACATCATGAAGACCGAGGGCCTGAAGCAGGCGCTCGACAAGCATGGTTTCGATGCCGCTTTCGGCGGTGCCCGACGCGACGAAGAGAAGTCCCGGGCCAAGGAGCGCGTCTATTCGTTCCGCGACAGCAAGCACCGCTGGGACCCGAAAAACCAGCGCCCCGAGCTGTGGAATGTCTACAACGGCAACGTCAACAAAGGCGAGTCTATCCGTGTATTCCCGCTCTCCAACTGGACCGAGCTGGACATCTGGCAGTACATATACCTTGAAGGCATCCCGATCGTGCCGCTGTACTTCGCCGCCGAGCGCGACGTTATCGAGAAGAACGGCACGCTGATCATGATCGACGACGAGCGCATCCTCGAGCATCTCACCGATGAAGAGAAGTCGCGCATCGTCAAGAAAAAGGTCCGTTTCCGCACCCTGGGTTGCTACCCGCTGACCGGTGCCGTCGAGTCCGAAGCGACCAGCCTGACCGACATCATTCAGGAAATGCTGCTGACGCGAACTTCCGAACGCCAGGGCCGGGTCATTGACCACGACGGTGCAGGCTCGATGGAAGAAAAGAAACGTCAGGGTTATTTCTAAGGGGTGTCACATGTCGCATCAATCTGATTTGATCAGCGAGGACATCCTCGCCTATCTGGGCCAGCACGAACGCAAGGAAATGCTGCGCTTTCTTACCTGTGGCAACGTCGATGACGGCAAGAGCACGCTGATCGGGCGTCTGCTGCATGACTCGAAGATGATCTACGAAGATCACCTGGAAGCCATTACCCGTGACTCGAAGAAGTCCGGCACCACTGGCGATGACGTCGATCTGGCGTTGCTGGTGGATGGTCTGCAGGCCGAGCGGGAGCAGGGCATCACTATCGATGTCGCCTATCGCTATTTCTCCACGGCCAAGCGCAAGTTCATCATTGCCGATACGCCGGGTCATGAGCAGTACACTCGCAACATGGCGACTGGCGCTTCGACCTGTGACCTGGCGATCATTCTGGTGGACGCGCGCTATGGCGTGCAGACCCAGACCCGTCGTCACAGCTACATCGCTTCGCTGCTGGGCATCAAGCACATCGTCGTGGCCATCAACAAGATGGACCTCAACGGCTTCGATGAGGGCGTGTTCGAATCGATCAAGGCCGATTACCTGAAGTTCGCCGAGGGCATCGCGTTCAAGCCGACCACCATGGCGTTTGTTCCAATGTCGGCGCTCAAGGGCGACAACGTGGTGAACAAGAGCGAGCGTTCGCCCTGGTACACCGGTCAGTCGCTGATGGAAATTCTTGAAACTGTCGAAATCGCCAGCGACCGCAACTATGCGGACCTGCGTTTCCCGGTGCAGTACGTTAACCGTCCGAACCTGAACTTCCGTGGTTTCGCCGGCACGCTGGCCAGCGGTATCGTGCACAAGGGCGACGAGATCGTCGTGTTGCCGTCGGGCAAGAGCAGCCGCGTGAAGTCCATCGTCACTTTTGAAGGCGAGCTGGAGCAGGCCGGTCCGGGTCAGGCCGTGACGCTGACCATGGAAGACGAGATCGACATTTCCCGCGGTGATCTGCTGGTGCATGCCGACAACGTCCCGCAGGTCAGCGATGCGTTCGACGCCATGCTGGTGTGGATGGCCGAAGAGCCCATGCTGCCGGGCAAGAAATACGACATCAAGCGCGCTACCAGCTATGTGCCGGGCTCTATTGCCAGCATTACTCATCGGGTCGATGTGAACACGCTGCAGGAATGCCCTGCCAGCTCGTTGCAGTTGAACGAGATCGGCCGCGTCAAAGTCAGCCTTGATGCGCCTATCGCGCTTGACGGCTATGACAGAAACCCCACCACTGGCTCGTTCATCGTCATCGATCGTCTGACCAATGGCACTGTTGCTGCGGGCATGATCATTGCCAAGCCGGTTTCAGGCGGTGGTTCGCAGCATCATGGCGAGCTGGCCCACGTCTCTACTGAAGAGCGTGCGCAGCGTTTCGGCCAGCAACCGGCCACCGTATTGTTCAGCGGCCTGTCCGGCGCAGGCAAAAGTACGTTGGCGTACGCAGTTGAGCGCAAGTTGTTCGACATGGGCCGTGCGGTCTATGTGCTGGACGGTCAGAACCTGCGTCATGACCTGAACAAGGGCCTGCCACAGGACCGCGCCGGGCGTACCGAGAACTGGAGCCGTGCCGCCCACGTGGCGCGCCAGTTCAACGAAGCGGGTCTTCTGACCCTGGCTGCTTTCGTTGCACCGGATGCCGAGGGCCGTGAGCGCGTCAAGGCGCTGATCGGCAAGGATCGTCTGCTGACCGTCTATGTTCAGGCGTCGCCAGCGGTCTGCCGCGAGCGTGACCCGCAAGGTTTGTATGCCGCTGATGGCGACAACATTCCTGGCGAGTCCTTCCCGTATGACGTGCCGCTGAATGCCGATCTGGTGATCGACACGCAGGCACTCAACCTGGAAGAAAGCGTTAAACAGGTGCTGGATCTGCTGCGCAGTCGCGGCGCGATCTGATACGTATGCAGGCGTGAAAGACCAATGGTTTTCAGCGCCTGCACTGGCCTCATCGCTCGCGAAGGGGTAGTGTCTAGTCCTGAAATAGGTTTACACCTGTTTCACGCTCAAAACGCCCGATGCACCGCATCGGGCGTTTTGTATTTCAGGGATAAGTGTGGCCGCTCCCTATTGTAGATCTGCACCGATTCATCCAC